>JAGAYQ010000133.1 GCA_017940445.1 Pyramidobacter sp.
CCTGATGGCACGCCGACAAATGTGCTGGTAGGATTTTTCAACATGTTCGCCCGCGCGCGTCACGACTGGAAACCTGACGAGATCTACTGCGCGTTTGACATGAAAGGTCCTACGTTCCGTCACAAGCTCTATCCCGAATACAAAGGCACGCGCAAACCGACGCCCGAGGAGTTCAAGACGCAGATCCCTCTGCTCCACGAGATGCTGCCGCTTCTGGGCGTCCGTCTCATGGAGCGCGAAACGGTCGAAGCCGACGACCTGATCGGCTCGGCCGCGTGCCAGTTTGCCGCCCGCGGAGACGAAGCGCTGATCCTCACTTCTGACAAAGACATCATGCAGGTGCTGCGTCCCGGTGTGAAAATTTTGCGTCCGGGCCGGGGCGTTTCTTCGTTCGAAGTGTATGACGAAACCGTTTTTACAGAAAAATACGGTTTTCCCCCGTCGGGCATGGTCGACTATCTGGCGCTGATGGGCGACGCGGTTGACAACATCAAGGGCGTTCCCGGCGTCGGCGAAAAGACAGCGTCTTCGCTGATGCACGACTATGGCACCATTGAGAACATCATCGCCCATACCGACGCGCTCAAGCCGGCCATGCGCAAAAAAATGGCCGAACACGGGCAGACCGCGATCGCCAACCGCGCTCTTACGCGTCTGAAGTGCGACGAAGACTTGAGCGAATTTACCGACCGTCCCCTGACTGTCGACCTGGAAGCTTTTGCGGCCAAGTGTGCCGCGCTCGGCATGAAGAAAGTCGCCGAGACCTTCGGCGCGCGTGCGGCGGCCCCCGCGAAGGAAGACGATGTGCAGCCGCTTTCGTTTGATGATGAACCTGCTGCCCCCGAAACGCTGCCAGAGCCGCTGGAAATCATCCCGCCCGCGGGGGCGATCCCGCTCGATGCCGTGCTGATGGCTCCGCGCCTCGCTCTCGATCTTGATGAGACGAAATTCGTCCGCCGCTTTGCCCCCGATCCTGAGCTGCTTTCAACCATCAGCACGATCCTTGCCGCCCCCGACGGAAGCTGGTGGCAAGGCAGCTTTGCCGAGCTAGCCCCCCGACTGGGTGAGCTGTCAGGTCACAAGCTCGTCACGCTCGATGCCAAGACCGTCTGTTATCTGAACGAACTGCCAGCGGACATTTCGCTGTTCGACATCAAATCGGCATATTATCTGCTGCACCCCGATCTGGAGACCTACGATGCCGCTAAAGAGCTGGGACTGACATTTTCCCCCGAGCGGGCGCTGCGCCTGCTTTCTCTCGGCAGAGCGCTGGGAAAGCAACTGGAAGAGCAGAAAATGACATCAGTGCTCACCGGCATCGACACGCCGCTCATCCCTGTGCTCGTTTCTATGGAAAAGCGCGGTATCCGCCTGGACCGCGAGAAGATGGCAGCCCTGGCATCCGAGCTCGACGCGCGCATCACCGAGCTGACGGAAGCCGTGTGCGAAGGCGCGGGCGCGCAAATCAACCTTAACTCCCCCAAGCAGGTCGGAGAGCTTCTGTTTGAAAAGCTCGGTCTGCCAGTCGTTAAAAAGACAAAGACCGGCTACTCCACCGACGTTTCTGTGCTCGAACAGCTGCGCGACATCTGCGGCGACAAATGCCTCATACCTTCCCAGCTGCTCGAGTACCGTGAACTGGCCAAAATGTCCTCCGGCTTTGTCCAGCCGCTGATGGCCGCCGCCGGTCCCGACGGACTGATCCACAGCACGTTCGAGGCGCTCGTCACCGGCACGGGCCGACTGAGCAGCCGCGACCCCAACATGCAGAACCTGCCCGCGTACAGCGGCTGGGGGGCGCGCATCCGCGAGTGTCTCGTGCCCGCGCAGCCGGGAAACTGCTTCGTCGCAGCGGACTACTCACAGATCGAGCTGCGCGTGCTCGCGCACCTGTCAGGCGATCCGCAGCTGATCGAGATCTTCAACTCCGACCGCGACATCCACACCGAAACAGCCTCGCTGATCTTCGGACTGCCGCCAGAGGCCGTCACCAAAGAACTGCGCCGCAGCGCCAAGACCGTCAGCTTCGGCCTGATCTACGGCATGGGCGTCTTCGGGCTCGCCGCCCGGCTTGGGACCGACCGCGCCAGCGCGGCCCGCATCACTCAGGCGTATTTTGAAGCTCTCCCTGGCGTGAAAGAATACGTCGAATCCAGCCGCAAGAACTCGCTTGCTGCCGGCTACACCGCCACCCTTTTCGGACGCCGCCGCCCGATGGACGAAGTGAGCACCGGCAGCAAGGACATCAAAGGCCATCAGAAGCGTGTCGCCATCAACTCCCCCATTCAGGGGACCGCCGCCGACATCACCAAGATCGCCATGAACAAGGCAGCTGAGCACTTTGCGGGCAAAAACGTCCACATGGTGCTCCAGGTGCACGATTCCATCGTCTGCGAATGCCCCGCCGAAGATGCCGAACAGACCGCCCGCGAACTCTCGGAAGTCATGGAAAATGCCGTGCAGCTCTCCGTTCCCCTGAAGACCGAACGGACCTCCGGTAAAACCCTTGCTTCGGTCTAGCCATTTTTCGCCTGTTTGTGGTAGAATTGCAAGGCTGAAACAGCACAAACTTTTCTTCCTGAAATACGAAAGGAGACACGTCACTTGTTACCTCTTACCGCTTTACGCACCCAGATCAAATGGATCCTCGCCGTCTTCATCGTCATCTTCACCGCTTCCGTCGGCTTCATGTACGGCACCGGCGGTTCGGGCTCCGGCAATAACCGCAGCGGCGATTTCGTCGTCGCCAAAGTCAACGGCGAAGAACTGCGCATCAGCACCTTCCAGCAGCATTTGCGCAGCTTCATCGAGCGCAACCGCATCCGCGACCTGTCTGAAAAGCAGATGCCCCTTATCTACAAAGCCGTGCTCGACGAGATGGTCAGCAACCGCGCCGTCATCGACGAAGTGAGCCGCCTGAAGATTTCTGTTCCCGTCGAAGACGTGAACAAGCAGCTCAAAGCCCTCGAGGACCAGTACGTCACCCGTGAGCAGTTCATGCAGATCCTGCGCGAGCAGGGCAGCTCGCTTGAGCAGGCCAAGGCCGAGATCGCCCGCCAGCTCTCCATCGAGAAGATGCTGAACGACGTGGCCGGCGGCGTTGTCGTCAGCGATGACGAAGTCGCCAAGCTCTACGACATGCTCCAGGGCAACTTCACCATGCCCGCCGGCATCGAAGCCGACGTCGCCCAGCTGAAGACGAAGGAAGCCGCAGAGAAACTAATCGCTGCCGCCAAGAGCGACGACTGGGGCAAAGCCGTAACGCTCGTCTCCGCCGACATTTCCGTCGCCAGCGAAGCCGGCAAGCCCGAGCGCATCGCCGCCACCGAGATGCAGGGTACGCTTGAGCCCGTCTCCAAGCTCACCGACGGCGAATACAGCGCCCCCATCGAAGTGAGCAGCCAGGACTTCTTCGTCTTCCACCGCGTCCGCGCCGTGAGTGAAGAAGTGCGCCCCCTCTCCGAGGTGTCTGAGGGCCTGAAGAACATGCTCCTCCAGAGCAAGAAGGCCGAAGTTCAGCGCGATTACGTCAAGAGCCTGGCCGACAAAATGAAAGTCGAGATCGTCGCCGAAGACCTCTTCACCGTCCCCAGCGACGACGTGAAGCCCGAAGCTGCCAGTGCCGACGTCAAGCCCGCAGAGACAGCCGCAAGCGCCGATGTGAAACCCGCTGTGCCCCCTGCCGCTGAAGAGAAAAAGCCCGAAGCGGCCCCTGCCCCCGCCGATGAGAAAAAGCCCGAAGTGAAGCCGGCCGAGGCGCCCAAGGCTGAAGCTGAAAAGCCTGCCGAAACGCCTGCACCTGAGCAGAAGCCCGCGGCTGAGCAGGCAAAGTAGTCTCACCCCAAAATACAGAGAGTCCCCGGCTATATTCAGTTCAGGCCGGGGACCTTTTTTCCTTCTGACTTCTAGATGAGATCGGAAATTGATCGTGTATCCGGATACCCTGTTATAATAAAGAAGGAGACCATCCGATTCGCTCGGACGGCCTCCTTTTTATTATGCCGATTGTATTTACTTCCCCTGCTGGAGCCGCTTGGTGATCTCGTCGAACTCCTTGCGCACGCCGCTGTTGTCGAAGATCTGGATCTCCGGCAGCTGCATGGTGGCGAGCACGTCAAACAGCTGCATGCCGCTGTGGATAACGGTGTCCATGTCGCTGATGTGCTGCACGGTGGTGTAGGTGTTGACGGCCACTTCACGGTCGCGCTTGATGCTGCGGATGCATTTCTCCACGCTGGCTTTCTGCTGGGCAAGCAGTTTGCTGTACTGAGTGGCAGCTTTCACGGTCAGCTCATTCGATTCGGCGTTGGCGCGGAAGATGTTCTTCTGCTCGCGGGTAAAGTCGGCACGGCCCAAGTTGGCACGGGCTTCTTTGAGCGAGGCGCCGGCGCCCTCGGAGATGGCCTTGACGCGAGGGGTCCATTCTTTGTCGATCTTCGCGATGAAACCGTACTGTGTATCAAGCAGCACGTCGATGAGGGTGACGTACATGCCGTAATACTTGCGGGCAACAGTGGTGTCAGCCTTGTTCTGCGCCATCAGCTCGGCGATCTGGGCAGTGACGCCCTTGACGTTCTCGAAGATGACAGCGTTCTTCAGCAGACTGTCGCCGACGACGGACGAGAACAGCACTTCAGCCTGCTGATCGGTCAGCTTCATGCCCCAGCTGCGCAGTTCAGCGGCGATCTTGTCGCGAATGTCGGCCAGCTCGCGGTTGAGGCGCTTGATGTCCTTCTCGGCCTTGGCGATCTTTTTGTTGCAGTCGGCAACGGTGTCGGTAAAAGGATTGTACGACTTTTCCGGCGCGCCGATGCGCTTGTTCTTGTATTCCTCGATCTCGGCGTAGAGTTCGGGCAGCCGTTTCTTGATCACTTCGCTGCGGTCGACCAGCTTCATGGCATCGGCCGAAAGCAAAATCTCCTGCGCGTTGCGAAGGATCTTGGTGATCTTTTCGTTTGTCTTCTGCTTGTCGGCGCCGAGCCACGAGCTCTCGGGCAAGCGGTCGCGCTTGCCGCGCAGCACGGTAGCCTCGTCGAGCATCTCGGTCAGCTTGTTCCATTTTGACATCACTGCTTCCGGCAGCGCCGCGAAGGCGCGCCCGGCGCACAGCATTTCGCCGCCTGCGCACACGGCCGCAAGGATCAGCGTTCCCATCAGCGCGCCCTTGAATTTTTTCATTCTCAGTATGACCTCCTGATCGATTGTTTTTTGATGAAGCGCCCGCGCATTGCGAGCGCCTTTTTAATACAGGATTTTTACAGTCCTGTCAATGGTAGTTTTCTACAATGCCATGATACACCAAAAATCCCCCGCCGGAATCGCCCGGACGGGGGATTTTTCACTTACCGGCACGAGGCTGTGATCAACCTCATGTGGCTGCGGATCAGCGCAACAAGGATGAAGAAGATCAGCACCCAGCCAACTGCCGTAGAATGCGCGATGGCGGGCACGCCCCACTTGGGGACGAGCCAGAAGGAGAGCGCCACTCGCAGCGCGATCTGCGACAGCGAAACGAGCATCACAGTGCGGAACTCGCCGAGACCGCGGAAGAAGCTCTGCATCATCGCATCGACCGAGCTGAGCATCATATACACGCACATCGGGCGCAGATAGATGACGCCGGCATTGATGACAGCCTCGCCGCCGGAGCCGCTGACGAACATGCTCATGATCTGCGGCGCGAAGATAAACACCGCGGACGAAGCGACAGCCACATAGACCAGCACCATCACGATCGACGTGCGCAGACCGCCGCGCACACGCTCAGCATGGCGCGCGCCGAGGTTCTGCGCGACGAAAGTCGCCAGCGCCACGCCAACGCCGTCATAAGCCATCATCACAATGTTCTCAAGGCGCGTCGCGGCATTGTATCCGGCCACCGTGTTCGCTCCCAGAGGGTTGACGCAGCCCTGCGTGAGGAAGCGTCCGACGTAGACGATGATCGACTGGAGCGCCGCTGCCCAGCTGTAATTGATCGTCGCTGCCAGTGCCGCGCGCGTGACGTGGAAGTCGCCGCGTCCTACGGCCAGCACAGGTTCGCGGCGGTAAATGTAGATCACGCAGGCCGCAGATGACACCACCTGCGACAGCACGGTGGCCAAGGCCGAGCCGCGCACGCCGAGCCCGCAGCTGCCGACGAAGAACAGGTTCATCGCGATGTGCAGACACGAAGCGATGACCTGAAAGACGAACGGCACACGCGAGTTGCCGATGCCGCGCAGGGCCGAGGCGAAATAATTGTAGAGGAACGAGAATATCAGGCCGACAAAGACGATATTGAGGTACTGCATCGTCTCATCGTGAAGCTCGGCCGGCGCCTTAGTCCACACCAGCACGCTGCGCGCCCCCGCCAGGCAGACGGCCGTGAGCGCCAGCGTGAAGACAACGCCGAAGATCAGCGAGGTGGCGGCCGCCTCATGAAGACGCCTGCGGTCGCCCGAGCCGAACTCGCGGGCAATCAGCACCGAGATGCCCGTGCATCCGCCATATAAGAAGAAGACAACGACAAACAGGATCGGCGAGGCAACGCTGACAGCCGCCAGCGACTGCGGCCCGAGGAACCGCCCGACGATGATCGCGTCGACAGTTACGTACAGCTGCAGAAACAGGTTACCGATGATGATGGGCAGCGAGAAGAGGAAGATCGAAGAAAACACGCCGCCCGTCAGCATCCGCGTTTTCGGGTCCGTCCCCTCGCCCTCCGCCGCACTTGAAAACAGACGCATGGCAGAACTAGCGGCGCACCTGGCCGCTGCCGCGAACGCGGAACTTGGTGCTGGTCAGCTGCTCAATGCCCATCGGGCCGCGCGCGTGCAGTTTCTGCGTGCTGATGCCCACTTCAGCGCCCAGGCCGAAGACGCCGCCGTCAGTGAAGCGCGTCGAGGCATTCACATACACAGCCGCCGCGTCGACCGAATCCAAAAAGCGCTCCGCCTCCGCGTAATCTCGAGTGATGATGCTTTCCGAATGGTGAGTGCCGTACTTGGCGATATGCGCCAGCGCCTCGTTGAGCGACGATACGATCTTGATCGAGACGACCAGATCGAGGTACTCTGTCCCCCAGTCCTCTTCCGTGGCCGGCATCATGTCGAACAGCTCGCAGGCCTTCTTGTCGCCCCGCAGCTCCACGCCGTGCGCTTCGAGCGCCGTGCAGACGGCAGGGATCAGCTTCGGCGCGCATTTTTCGTGGAACAGCAGCGTCTCCACAGCATTGCACGCTGAGGGCTTCTGACACTTGGCATTGACGGCGATGGGCACGCACATCTCGGGATCGGCTGAGGGCGCGAAGTAGATGTGGCACACGCCGTCGCCCGTCATGATGTAGGGCACTTTGCAGTGCTCGCGCACGGCCGCTTTCAGCCCGAGGCCGCCGCGCGGGATGATCACGTCAAGCTCTTCAAGCTCCATCAGCGCCGTGGTGAACTCGCGTCCGTTCAGGTCGAGCAGCTGGATGCAGCCGTCGGGAAGGCCGACAGACAGCGCTGCTTCGGTGAGCACCTTGGCGATGATACGGTTGGAGTTCACCGCCTCGCTGCCGCCGCGCAGTATGACAGCGTTGCCTGATTTGAGGTACAGCGCCGCTGTGTCGGCCGTCACGTTGGGGCGCGACTCATAGATGACGCCGATCACGCCAAGCGGCACGCGTACCTGTGTGATCTCAAGCCCTTCCGGACTGATATGGCCGCTCACCGTCCGCCCGATCGGGTCGGGCAGCGCGGCAACTTCCTCAATGCCCTTCGCCATGCCCTCGATCTGCTTTTCGTCAAGCGTCAGGCGCTGGATCATCGCCTTGCTCAATCCGTCGTTCTCCGCCTCCGTCACATCGAAGCGGTTGGCCTCGATGATCTCATTCGTGTGCGCTCGCAGTTCAGCCGCCATCGCGCGCCGCGCTTTGTTTTTGATGTCCGAGCTCGCCAGCGCCAGATCATACGCGGCGCGACGGGCCTTTTGCCCCATTTCAGTCAGGATCAGCGATACGTCCATGTAATTCTGCCTCGATTCTATTCGTCAATAATAAATCACAGCACCGTGAGGTTGTCGCGGTGAATGGCTTCGTCAAAGTCACGGAAGCCAAGGATGCTCTCAAATTCGTCGCTGCGGTGTCCCATGATCTTTTTCAAGTCGCGCGAAACGTAGTTCGTAAGGCCGCGGGCGATCTCGCGTCCGTCGGGGTCGAGCACGGCCACCAGACGTCCGGCTTCGAAATCTCCGTTCACAGCCGTGATGCCCTTCGCCAGGAGACTGCCGCCGCGCTCTGTCAGCGCCGCCGCCGCGCCGGAATCCACAGTCACCGACTCGAACGGCCGGTTGGCGGCGATCCACTGCTTGCGCGCATGACGGCGCTCCACTGGCGGGATGAACAGAGTCCCCAGGCGTTCGCCGGACAGTACGCGGTGCAGCACGTTCTCCTCCGATCCGGAAGCGATCACCAGCGGAATTCCGGCCGGCAGCACCACGTCCGCCGCCGTGATCTTGGTGTACATACCGCCGGACGACATGCTGCTCCCCTTGGTGCTGGAGTTGTCGCGGATGTTCTGCGATACGGCGCTCACTTCGTGGAGCAGCTTCGCCTCGGGATGCGTGCGCGGATCGGCGTCGTACAGGCCGTCAATGTCGGAAAGGATGATGAGCAGATCTGCTCCCGCGGCGCAGGCGACGAGCGCCGAAAGCGTGTCGTTGTCACCGAATTTGAGCTCATCGACCGCGATCGTGTCGTTCTCGTTGATGACCGGGATCGCGTCAAGCTCGGCGAGCGCGTGCAGCGTGTTGCACAGGTTGAGATAGCGCGAGCGGTCATTGAAGCCCACGCGCGTCAGCAGGATCTGCGCAGCCGTGCAGCGGTACTCGGAAAACAGCTTTTCGTACATCTGCATCAGCAGTCCCTGCCCCACGGCGGCCAGCGCCTGCTTGACCGGCAGGCTGGAGGGCTTTTCCGTCATCCCCATGCGGCCCATGCCCGCGCCCACAGCGCCCGAAGTGACCAGCAGCACGTCGGTCCCGCCGTTGTGAAGATCGGCCAGCTCGCGGCAGAGCCGATCCATGCGCTGAATATTGAATTTGCCGTTCTTGTGCGTGATCGTGCTGGTGCCGACCTTGACGAC
>JAGAYQ010000134.1 GCA_017940445.1 Pyramidobacter sp.
CTCGAAGTGACGCCGCTTGGCAGCACGGGCTTCAAGGTCGAGCTGCCGGTCAAGGCGAGGTCGGGCATCGAAGGGCCGCAGGGCCTGATGATCGGTCTGCCTTCGCTCGCGCCCGGAGCAGTGGAGCGTCTGAAAGACGTGGAAAGCAGCGCTGTGCTGAAGTTCCCGTTCGTCGTCGAACAGTCGTACAACGTCCGCCTGCCCAAGGGCTACCGCGTCATGTCAGTGCCGATGAAGCAGGAAGCGACGAGCATGGTGAGCAGCTATACCAGCCATTATCGCGTCAACATGCGCAAGAATGAAGTGGAGGGCGAGGAGAAGCTCATCCTCAGCCACACGCGCGTTGACGCACCCGCAATCCCCAGTTTCAGGCGCGTGCTTGAGGTATGGGGAACGTGGCGGCGCAACAACCTGGCGCTCCTGCCCGTCGGGCGTGCCAAGTGATTGAAACAGCATCGATTGGAGCATAAAGAACATGTCAGACAACACTACCGCGCTGAAGACGCTCGTTCATGACGCGCTGACAGCGATCGCGCAGGAAAAAGGCGCTGATGTCTCGCTGATTGGCGAGATCCATTTCGAGCGTCCCAAACAGGAGGATCACGGCGACTGGGCGACCAACGCCGCGATGAAATACTGCAAGCCGCTCGGATGCAAGCCGCGCGAGCTGGCCGACGAGATCGCCCGCCGGCTGGGCAGCGACGCACATATCCGCCGCGTCGAAGTGGCCGGTCCCGGATTTATCAATTTTTATCTGTCCAACCTGTGGATGGGGGACATCGTCCGCGATGTGCTGAACTCGGGGAAAGAATACGGCCGTGTCGATCTTGGCGCCGGACGCAAAGCTCAGGTCGAGTTCGTCAGCGCCAATCCCACCGGACCGCTCCACGTCGGCCATGGCCGCGGCGCGGCTGTCGGCGACGTGACGGGCAACATCCTCTCATTTGCCGGCTGGAACGTTGAAAAAGAATATTATGTCAACGATAACGGCCTGCAGATGAACATCCTCGGGCGCTCTACCCAGTCGCGCTATTTCGAGCTGATCGGACACGCCGACAAATGCCCGTTCCCCGAGGAGTCGTACAAGGGACACTACATTTACGACATCGCTCAGGAGATCGTCGACGCTCACGGCGACGAGTTTTTGGAGCAGCCGCTCGACGAATCGCTGCCGTTTTTCAAGAAGTACGCGGCCGACCGCATCCTTGGTCAGATCAAGGACGAACTGGCCGGTTTCGGCGTCACGTTCGACGTGTTTTTCTCCGAGAAGTCGCTGTACGACCGCGGGCTTGTGCCCGCCGCTGTGCAGACGCTGAAGGACCGCGGACATCTGTACGAGGCGGACGACGCGCTCTGGTTCCGCACCACTGAGTACGGCGACGACAAAGACCGTGTGCTGATGCGCTCCAACGGCGTGCCGACGTATTTCACGTCGGACATCGCCTATCACAAGGAAAAGTTCGACCGCGGCTTTGAGCGCGTCATCGACGTGTGGGGCGCTGATCATCACGGCTATGTGCCCAGGATGAAAGCGGCCATCGAGGCGCTCGGCTATGACCCGCGCAAGTTCACGATCCTGCTCATCCAGTTCGTCAACCTCCTGCGCGGAGGCGAGCAGGTGAAGATGTCGACGCGCAGCGGCCAGTTCGTCGAGCTTCAGGAAGTCATCAACGAGGTCGGCGTCGACGCTACGCGCTATTATTTCCTGATGCGCCGCAGCGACAGCCATCTCGATTTCGACCTGGAGCTTGCCAAGAGCCAGTCAGCCGACAATCCTGTTTATTACGTGCAGTATGCTCATGCCCGCGTGTGCAGCATCCTTCAGAAAGCAGCGGAGAAGGGCATTGCCATCCCGTCGCCGGACGCGTTTGATCCAGAACAGATCACGACGCCCGAGGAAAAGCGCCTGATCACGAAACTGGCGCAGTTCCCTGACGAAGTTGCCCGCGCCGCTGAGGGGCTGGAGCCGCACCGGATCGTCAAC
>JAGAYQ010000135.1 GCA_017940445.1 Pyramidobacter sp.
AAAAGAGCACCAAATTTCCTCATGAATGTATCATTTTTCCTTAACCGTGTCAAGAATAAAAGATTCCAAAGAATATGGAAAGCCGTATCTACACGTTTATTCAGTCTAGTACCTGGCATGAAGCAGTTTTCTTTGGGATGCCGCAAACTTGTGATATAAAAACACCGGAGAACGTCCCGCTTGGGAAGTCCTCCGGTGATTTTTTGCATGTGCAACCTAGACGTTTTGTAGCGCGAACAATTTTCCGCACACGGCATGATAGATCACGTAGCTCACGGCCACGTTGATGATGTCGGCCGTCACCTGCGTCCAGACGATGCCCTTCATGCCGAACAGCGCGTTCATCACGAACAGCAGCGGGATGTTCAGCGCCAGCTGCCGGATCGCCGCCAGCGCGAACGAGACGCGCCCCTTGCCGATCGCCTGCATCGTGTGCACCATGTGGAAGCTGAGGAACATGAACGGCGTGGCGAAGCACCGCGCCTGCAAAAACTGCGTGCCGTACATCACCGTTTCAGGATCGCTGATGAATACCTTTACAAGATCAGCGGCAAAAACACGATAAAGGACCAGCCCCGTGAACGAGACGATCAGCCCGGCCGTTCTCGCCGCTGAGAAAAACGCCTTCATCCGCGCGTAGTTCTTCGCCGAAAAATTGTATGCCACCAGCGGGATCATCCCCAGGCAGATGCCCACGCAGGTGCTGATCGCCAGACGTTCCGCCTTGAGCACGATGCCCATCGCCGCCAGCGCCGTGTCGCCGTAGCCCGAAGAAAGCCGGTTGATCACCATGTTCGTCAGATCGAACAGGAACATCCCCATCGCAGCGGGGATGCCCACGCCGAACAGGGCTTTCAGCGACGCAGCCTCCACCCGTTCGATCCGCCGCGGCAGATCAAGAACCGAGTCACAGCGCACGCGCCGGTACACCCAGACGAAATATCCCAGCGCCGCCACGTTCGACAGCATCGTCGCGATCCCCGCGCCGGCCACCTGACGCCCGTCGGGCAGCAGCACAAACATGAACAGCGGATCGAGCGCGATGTTCAGCAGCCCGCCGTACATCAGCCCCGCGCCCGCCTCGCGCGAATAGCCCACGTTGCGCAGCAGCGAAGCCATCGTGTTCGACACCACCGTCGGGAATGCCCCGATGATGACGACGTAAAAGAGATACTCCTTCGCGTAGCCCATCGTCCGCTCGCTCGCGCCGAGCAGACACAGAAGAGGCTCCATGAAGACAGCGCACAGCCCCGAAAAGACGAGCGAAGCGCCCGCCGCCATCACCAGGCTGAGCGACGCCGCCCGCCGGGCCTCATCGTCGCGCCTGGCGCCCAGCAGACGCGCGGCCAGCGTGCCGCCGCCCACGCCGAACAGATTGGCCGCCGCCATCGTGATCAGATAGATCGTCAGCACCAGCGACGACGCCGCCACCATGTAGGGGTTGTTCGTCCTGCCGATGAACCACGTATCGGCCATGTTGTAAATCAGCGTGATCAGCTGGCTCATGATCGTCGGCAGCGCCATCTTCGCCAGTGCCGCCGGCACCGGTGTCGTTTCAAAAAGTTCGACCTTGCTCGTATGCGCGTTCATCCTGCGCCGCCTCCCGCTTGTTTTCGATGATGGACAGAATTATAAAACACGGTTTTGCGGAATTCAAATGAGGAGATCACAATACGCGGCTGTTGACGCGGTCCTTATTCTGGCCGTCATCTATCGGAATCTTCTCACCAAAACTTCCGCTTTCGGCTTAGCCGGCTTAGTTTCGCGCATCCCCTTGCATTGCGGTTTCATCGTTCGTTTTCAAAATTAGCTGATGATAATCTCCATGCCCCAAATTTCATAAAACTAACTTTTCATCTCTATTCAGCCTGTGATGATCGCTGCCTTTCGCGCCTTGGGCTTCATTTCCTTTCCATCAGGGCATCAGGGAGAGAATGACACTTTACGGGGACCTTCAGCTTAGAGCTTCGCTGGTGCGGATACCCTCTCAGACAGAGAGAAATAAGACATCTCAAACTTGCCTCTTGACGAATGCGTCTGATTCGCTAAAATAGTTAGCAGCATCTAATAACAGTTTTCCGAAAAATCCGAACGAGAAAGGTGCGTCAGACGGTATGGCAATTTATCAATCCGGCGAAGATTACCTCGAAAAGATCCTTATGCTCCACGAGCGACTGGGCTACGCCAAGTCGATGGACATCGCCGCGGAGCTGAAAGTGAGCAAACCCAGCGTCAGCATCGCCCTCAAGAAGCTGCGCGAAGACCATTATGTCGAGATGGACGACAGCGGCTGCATCACGCTGACGCCCGAGGGCCGCAAGATCGCCGAGCGCATTTACGACCGCCACAAAGTTCTCTCCGCCCTGCTGCGCAAGCTGGGCGTCAGCGACGTGACGGCAGCTTCCGACGCCTGCAAGATGGAACACGTCGTCTCGGACGAGACGTTCTCCGCCATCTGCCGCTTCGTACACAAGACGCTGTAGGCGGCAGGGATAAATTTTTTTAAGCATGCAGCAAAAGAGCCGGGCACGCTTCCCGGCTCTTTTGTTGTATGCCGCAAACGGCTTTTCACGGGGAGCTCAAACGACCGTCTGCACGATTTCGGCTGAGAGAGTATAATAGTCGGCGGTACGAAATTTCTCACAAGTTTATCGTCAAAGGAGTTTTTTTCATGGGCAACAAAACGCTCGCTGAGGTGCGTGCGCTGCCTGTCGACTCGAAGTTTCAGTCGGTGGGGCTGGTCACGGATCTGAAGGAAAAGCGCGACAAAAACGACAAGCCGTACTGGATCATCTCGGTGATGGACCGCTCCGGCGGACTGGAAGCCAAAGTCTGGGGCAATTCGCAGTGGTTTGACGTGAAAGACGGCGTCAAGAAAGAGATCCACGATCCGGCGTCCTCGCCGCTGGTCCGCAGCCTCAAGGGCGAAACGGTCGGTCTGATCGGCGCGGTGACAGAGTTCAAGGGCAAGCCTCAGTATCATTTCAGCCAGATCTGGCTGGTCGATCAGTCAAAAGAAGAATACCGTCCCGCGGCGTTCATCCGCTCCTCCGGCACGCCGGTCGAGACGATGGAAGAAGAGTTCATGGCGCTGATCGGCTCCTGCGGCGGTGCCTGCGGCGAGTTCCTGCGCTTCGTCTTCAGGCCGGACGGCGAGCTGTGGCAGACGTTCCGCACTTTTCCCGCCGCAGTGGCGCATCATCATGCCTACGTCCACGGCCTGCTCGAGCACACGCTCGGCGTAGCGCGTTCCGCGCGGGCGATCGCGCAGAGCTACCAGGGCACTGACTACCAGCCCGATCTCGACATCGTCACCGCCGGCGCGATCTTGCATGACCTCGGCAAGATCGATACCTATCTGCTCGATCCCGGTCCCGAGATGACGCTCGAAGGCACGGTGCTCGACCACATCGCCACAGGCTATGCGCGCTTTGTGCAGCTGGCCGGCGAGGCCGGACTGCCGGCGCTCGAAAAGACGCACCTTGGGCACATCATCCTCAGCCATCACGGGCAGAAGGAATTCGGTTCGCCGGTGCTGCCCGCCACGCCGGAGGCAATGATCGTCGCGGCAGCCGACAACCTTGACTTTTACCTGAACAGCTGGCACGGTGCGGTCGAACAGCTCGACGGCGGCACGGAAGCGCCGCGGGCGATCTCCGACTACGATTATTCGCTCCAGCGCCGCCTCTGGAAGTGGCGGCCGGAGCAGCCCCGCTAGGAGGCCTTCATGTCGTATCAATTCCAGATCAGCCGCCACGACGACGGCCGCCGCATCGACGCAGTGCTGCGCGGCATGTGGCCGGGAGTGCCCCTCGGCGGGATGATGAAGCACTTCCGCAAGGGAGAAGTGCGGCTCGAAGGCAAGCGTGCCGAGCCAAATGCCCGTGTTTGCGAAGGCCAGTTCGTCTGGGTGCCGTGGGAAGCCCCGGGCACGGTCGGACGCGCCGAACTGCCCGAGGGCGGCCTGCGCCGTCTGCCTCTTGAAGTCATTTATAAGGATGAACATGTCCTGGTGATCAACAAGCCGGCCGGCCTGCTCAGCCAGCCTGACACAAAAGGCGAAGACAGCGTCGTCACGCGCGCCACGTTCCACGCCTCCGATCCGGAATACCCGCCGCAGCTGGTGCATCGTCTCGACCGCAACACAAGCGGCGTGATGATCCTCTCGCTCGACGGACCGACGACGCGCGCGCTGATGGAGGCGTTCAAGGTCCACACCACGGACAAGCGCTACTGGGCGATCGTCACTGGCGAGCTCCCCGAACACGGGCGCGTCGACGCGCCGCTGCTGAAGGATGCGGAGAAAAAGCTGGTGCGCGTCGATCCCCGCGGCGAACGGGCCGTGACGGAATACACGTACCTGACCGGCAACGGCGCTTTCAGCCTGGCCGAGGTGCATCTGCTCACGGGACGCACGCATCAGATCCGCGTGCACATGAACCACATCGGCCATCCGCTGCTCGGCGACGTAAAATACGGCGACTTCGGCACGAAGGGACAGCTCAAGTCGCTTGGCGTGCGCCGGCCGATGCTGCACGCCCGCAGCCTGACGCTGACGCGCCTGCCGGATTTTCTCTCATATCTTGAGGGAACAGCGTTCCGCGCCCCGGCGCCCGATGATCTGTGCCGCGTGATGGAACGTCTGGGATTCATCGATCCCGGCGTGCGCCCATAACGGGAGGAAATGCTCATGAATGACCTTTCTTTGAAAATCTCCGACCGCGCCCGCGATTGGATGAACGCCATGGGCGGCGAGTTCCACATCGTCTTCGCCGAGATGAACACGCCGCGCGGCCGGCTTCCGCTGGCAAGCTGCCGCGTCGGCGCGCCGAAAGACGGCCCCGAAGGCTGGACCGCCGTTTCTTCCGGCACGGTGACGGTGTGGGCGCCGCTTGAGGAGAGCTTTATCAACAACGAGATCGTCATCGACCTGTACAGCGTCGGCATGATGACGCTGCC
>JAGAYQ010000136.1 GCA_017940445.1 Pyramidobacter sp.
GTGGTCGCCAACCGGTGCGGCGAGTCCACCGTCAGCGGCCGCGGCAATCTCTCGTTCACCACGATCAATCTGCCCCGCCTCGGCATCCTCCACGGCTGTCTGAACGGCGCGACGGCCGATCTGGACGCGTTCTTCAAGGACCTCGACGCCAAGATCGACCTGGTGATCGATCAGCTGCTGGAGCGCATGCAGATCCAGGGACACAAGCGCGTGAAGAACTTCCCATTCCTGATGGGACAGGGCATCTGGCGCGGCTCCGAAGGTCTGGGCTACGAAGACGAGCTGGCCGACGTCATCCGTCAGGGCACGCTCACCGTCGGCTTCATCGGCCTGGCCGAGTGCCTTAAAGCCCTCACCGGCAAGCACCACGGCGAAAGCGCCGAGTCACAGGAGCTGGGGCTGCGCATCATCCGCCACATGCGGTCGCGCATCGACGAAGCCGCCGAGCAGTACGACCTCAACTTCTCGCTCATCGCCACGCCGGCCGAAGGCCTGTCGGGCCGCTTCACCCGCATCGACGCGAAGAAATTCGGCACGATCCCCGGCGTCACCGACCGCGAATACTACACCAACTCGTTCCACGTGCCCGTGTATCACAAGATCGGCGTGTTCGACAAGATCGCGCTCGAAGCGCCCTATCACGAACTGACCAACGGCGGACATATCAGCTATGTCGAGCTGGACGGCCTGGGCGCGAACAACCCCGAGGCGTTCGAGCAGATCGTGCGCGCCATGAAGGAAGCCGGCATCGGCTACGGCAGCGTCAACCACCCCGTCGACCGCGACCCTGTCTGCGGCTACACCGGCGTGATCCCCGGCGACGTCTGCCCCAAGTGCGGCCGTCACGAGAAGGACGGTCCCGTCGGCTTCGAGCGCATCCGCCGCATCACCGGCTACCTCGTCGGCACGCTGGAGCGCTTCAACGACGCCAAGCGCGCCGAAGTGCGCGACCGCGTCAAGCACAACAAGTGCGCCGGAGGAACCGAGGCGCCGTCGAAATGAAGATCCGCCTCGCCAGCCCCATCACGCGCGACAGCATCGTCGACGGTCCCGGCCTGCGCGCCGTCATCTGGGCGCAGGGCTGCTTCCACCACTGCCCCGGCTGTCACAACCCCTGCACGCACAACCCGTTCGGCGGCTTTGAGATGGACACCGCCGACGTGATCGAACAGATCCGCTCGCTGCGCCTGCAAAAAGGCATCACCCTCTCAGGCGGCGAGCCGTTCCTCCAGCCCCTGCCGCTGGCCGAGATCGCCCGCGCCGCGCGTCTTCGCGGCCTCAACGTGTGGAGCTTTACCGGCTACACCTTTGAGCAGCTCACGAACAAGCGCGATCCGCAGTACGCCGACCGCATGCAGCTGCTCGAACTTGTCGACGTGCTCGTCGACGGAAAGTTCGTGCGCGAAAAGCGCGACATCTCGCTGCGCTTTCGCGGCTCGTCCAATCAGCGCATCATCGACGTGAGACGCAGCCTGGCCCTCGGCGCCCCCTGCACCATCGAAGAGTACATGAAAAAAGCGATGTAGCATCGCTCACGAACAAGCCGCCGTCCGGTTTCACCGGGCGGCGCCTTTTCTTCTGCGCAGCGCGCATTTTCCAGTTGACAAAAACACGGCCCTGGGTTATAAAGTCGGTATAAAATAAAATACGCCTCATGGATAGAGGCGCGGGATCGGATGAGTAATCCTTCGCACAGAGCGGCAGCGGCCGCGCGCGGGACGAAAGGCCGTTCCGCCGAAGCGGATGTCCGCGCCGCGCGCGACGTTCGCTGGGCCGTCGGAGAATATCCGCCGGACTGTCGCTGTACAAGCGGAGCGCTATCGTGGCGGAGCCTTTTCGCATCCCCGTTCCAGCAGCGGGGCGCGCATGAAAAAACGAAAACGGCGGCCATGGATCGTATCCGTGACCGCCGTATTTTATTGCCCGTCCCGTGCGGACGGAAAAATTTTTCCCAATCGGAGGAATGCGCAATGAGTACCGAGAAAAAAGGCTTCCAGATGCCCAATACGTGGCTGATCGTCGCCGGCCTGATCGCCATCATGGCCGTGCTGTCGTGGATCATCCCGCCCGGATCGTTCGACTATCAGAAGGTTGACGTGAACGGCACGATGCGCAACATCGCCATCGCCGGCTCGTATCACCCCGTCGATCCGGCCACGGCCCAGCCCACCGGCTTCCTCGGCGCGTTTGCGGCGCTGTATCAGGGCTGCGTCAAGGCAAGCGGCGTCATCTTCGTCATCCTCTGCTGCGCAGCCACGTTCGGCGTGATGGTCAAGACGGGCGCGTTCCACGCGGGCATCGGCAAGGTGCTCGACGTGGTGGGCGACAAGGCTCTGCTGATCATCCCCGTGCTGATGATCCTCTTCGGCATCGGCGGCTCGGCATTCGGCATGCTGTCTGAGTTCTACGGCTTCTATCCCCTCGTCATCGGGCTGGCGGTGGCGCTTGGCTACGACGCGATGACGGGCTTCGCCATCCTGGCGCTGGGCGAGTACGTGGGCTTCATGGCCTCGACGCTGAATCCCTACACGGTGGCCATCGCACAGGCGATCGCGCAGGTGCCGCTGTACTCGGGCCTGGGCTTCCGCATCTTCTGCTTCGCCGTGTTCATGGGCATCTGCATCCTCTACCTGCTGCGCTACGCGCTGAAGGTGAAGAAAAACCCGGAAGCTTCGGTAATGTACGGCGTTTCTTGCGCCCATGCCGCCGGCGGCGCCTCGATGCAGGGACAGGAGTTCACCTGGCGCCACGGTCTGGTCCTGCTCGACCTGCTCGTCACGCTGGCCGTGCTGCTGGTCGGCCTGATGTGGCACAACTGGGGCTATAAGGAGCTGTGCGGCCTGTTCATCATCATGGCGGCCTTCGCCTCGCTCGTCTCCGGCTGGAGCGGCAACAAGTTCTGCGACGAGATGCTGGCCGGCGCCAAGAGCGTGCTCTGGGGCGCCATCCTCACAGGTCTGGCCAACGGTCTGGTCGTGATCATGGAAAACGCCAAGATCATGGACACGATCATCAACTTCCTCAGCGAGATGCTCAAGAGAGCCCCCTCGGCGCTGTCGGCTCAGTTCATGCTGATCGTGCAGACGCTGATCAACTTCCTCATCCCCTCCGGCTCCGGCCAGGCGGCGGCGACCATGCCGATCATGGCTCCGCTGGCCGATATGCTTGGCATCACGCGCCAGGTGGCGTGCCTTGCCTTCCAGTTCGGCGACGGCCTCTCCAACATCCTCTGGCCCACCGCGGGCATCGTCATCATCTGCGGCCTCGGCGACATCCCCTACGACCGCTGGCTGAAGTGGTTCGGCAAGCTGTTCCTCATCCTGCTCCTGGCTCAGATGGCCCTGCTCCAGGCCGCCATCGTGATCGGACTGTAATACTGTATAGCAAAAACGGGACTTCGCTCAGGCGGGGTCCCGTTTTTTTGTGCACCGGCGTTTTGTGCAGAGCCGTGCTTAAATTGGATATTTTGGCGAGTTTTTGCTGTCGGGAGCAAAAAGGTGATTATATTCAACAGTCTTTAACGTACAAGTGAAAATCTCTGCTCTAAGAATAAAAAATTCACTTATAAGCGAAATTTTTCGCTGTAACGATATTTTTTTCGCTTATAAGTGTGATATACTGCCAGACAGAAAGGGGGCGCTGGCAAATATGATCCCAAGAGAGCGAACCATGAGACGCATACGACCGTTTATCAACACCGAACTCATCAAGGTCATCACTGGCATGCGACGCTGCGGCAAGTCGGTAATGCTGGAACTGATCAAGGACGAACTGCGCGCTCAAGGCGTTCCTGATGACCGCATTATTTCCTTCAACTTTGAGCAGTTTGCGAACGCGCCGCTGTGTACGGCCACCGCTTTGCACGCTGAGCTGACACGGCAGATCGAAGGGCACAAGGGCAAGTTCTACCTTTTTTTCGACGAGATCCAGGAAGTGACCGGCTGGGAAAAATGCATCAACTCGTGCCGCCTCGACTTTGACTGCGATATCTATATCACCGGTTCAAACGCCAGCCTGCTGTCGGGCGAGCTGGCAACATATCTGGGCGGCAGGTACGTCGAGTTTGTGATGTACCCGTTTTCGTTTGAGGAATTCTTGCTGGCGCAGCAGCAGAAGGAACCAAAGGCCGACGCAGCGCACGTCTTTCGGAAATATCTCGAACTGGGAGGGATGCCGTCCCTGACCAACCTGAGTGGCAGCCGTGAAGTCGCCGCTCAGTATCTGAAAGACCTTTACAACTCAATCATCCTCAAAGACGTGGTGCGCCGAACCAAAATCCGCGATGTCGACTTGCTCGAGCGTATCGTCACGTTTGTCCTTGCCGGTGTGGGGCACCCGTTCAGCGCGACCAGTATCGCCAAATATTTCAAAAGCGAGCGCCGCAGCGTCTCTCACGA
>JAGAYQ010000137.1 GCA_017940445.1 Pyramidobacter sp.
CGGCATCTCCGGCGCCGCCGCGGCCGACTGCGCCGCTCTGGGGCCCATCGAGATCAAGTCGATGACCGACAACGGCTACGACCTCAAATACAGCACCGGCATCACGCTCGCCTCTTCGATGGTCGGCCCCATCATCCCGCCCAGCGTGTTCTACATCATGTTCGGCGTCGTCACCAACACCTCGATCGCGCGCCTGTTCGTGGCCGGCATTCTGCCCGGCGTGGTCATCAGCCTGGCGCTGATGCTGATGTGCGCGCGTATCGCCGTCAAGAGGCCCGACATCTTCCCGCGCGGAGGCTACACGCCCATGCGCGAGCGGTGGCAGGTGTTCAAAAAGTCGATCTGGTCGCTGCTGGCTCCCGTCATCATCGTCTTCGGCATGACGAGCGGCTTCGTCAGCCCCACCGAGGCCGGCGTCGTCGCCGTGCTCTACTCCATCCTGCTTGGCGCCATCTACCGCACGCTGAGCTGGAAGGCGCTCTGGAACGCCGTGCGCGAATCGATGGTCATGGCCTCGTCAAGCCTGATCCTCTTCGGCTTTGCCTCGACGATGTCGTACATCCTGACGATGGAGATGCTGCCCAACAAGCTGGCCACGCTCATCCTCAGCCTGACGCAGAACAAGTACGTCGTGCTCATCCTCATCGACCTGCTGCTGCTCCTTCTGGGCTGCTTCATGTCGGCCGCCAGCGCGATGATCCTGCTCACGCCTATCCTTCTGCCGCTGATGGCGCAGCTCGGCGTGTCCACGCTCCAGCTGGGCGTGCTGATGTGCTTTGCCCTCACCATCGGCATCGCCACGCCGCCCGTCGGCATGGGCCTGTACATCCTCGCCGACATCACGCATCAGAAGATCGAGCACGTCGTCGAAGGCTTCATGCCGTTTTTGCCCGCCCTGCTGATCATGCTGGTCATCCTCACCCTCGTGCCGCAGTTCTCCACCTGGTTGCCCGGACTGCTGATGCCGTAAGGCAAAATTCAAAGCCACCGCAAAGGCACGAAGACACAAAGAAACACGAAGAAAAGTCTATCAAAAAGCGAGCGCCGGTAAATGTTCCGGTGCTCGCTTTTTGTTTACAGATGTTTTTTTACCGACGCGTTTATCAGCCGTTTGTGCGTTCTCCCGTTTCAAAGAAATGAGCCACTTGTTCTTTGCTCATCCCCTCGATGCCAAGATTTCTGGCACAGCGTCCCTCAGCGCGGAAGTCCTTGCCGTAGATGGAGCTGGTCAGCTGAATCACCGCGTCAATGTTTGGAGTCGGCACGCCGGCAATGCGCCCCAGTTCGGAGATCGGCACAAGACTCATGGGCACGTCCTCGGTCACGTAGCGTGCATCGATCGTCTTCGGGGCCATGATGTCGGCGTAAGCTCCGTTGTGCTGTATCAGCTCGAACAGAGTGTCTCCGCTTGTTTCATATGACTGTCTCATCCATTCTTCAGCACTTGCGATGTGAACGCCATAAGCCGCGGCAACTGCTGAACGCTCTTTGTCGATCTGGCTCACCAGCTTGGCAACTGACGGGGTGATGCCGTCGACATAATAACGGAAGCCATTTTTGTCGTTTTCGATGCGGCCGATATTGAG
>JAGAYQ010000138.1 GCA_017940445.1 Pyramidobacter sp.
CACAAAATCACCTTTCTGGAAGCTCCAAAAAAGTAAAAGCAATAATATTCGGCTGCGTAAAAGCTGACGTTGTACATCCGGATACGCTCCTGACGCTCAAAATGAATACGATAGGATGAAGTATACCGCCGCGGCCGCATCCATGTCAACGACGGACGCTGAATTTTATCAAAAAGTCAGAACAATTATAACAATTTGCAGCTATTCCCTCTGGATATGTCCGGCTATCGAAACCGTCTATTCGACAGGGCGCCATGTCTCATGTAGAATAGACGGGATCGCCCGCGCAGCGCGGACAGAACACAACAGGGGGAAAACAACTATGGGGAAAAAAGTTTTGATCGTTTCATCGAGCCTGCGTCCGAACAGCAACTCGGAGATCCTCGCCCGCGAGGTTGAGCGCGGTGCGCGCAGCGCCGGCTGCGACGTGGAGTTCGTCTCGCTGAAGGACAGGGACATCCGCTTCTGCCGGGGCTGTCTGGCCTGCCAGAAAACGCTCACATGCGTCATCAAAGACGACGCGCCCGCAATCGCTGAAAAAGTGCGCGACGCCGACGTGCTCGTGTTCGCCACGCCGATCTATTACTACGAGCTCAGCGGCCAGCTGAAGACGCTGCTTGACCGCTGCAATCCGCTGTTTCCGCAGGAATACCGCTTCCGCGACGTGTATCTCGTGACCACGTCGGCCGAGGACGGCGACGAGGTGTACGAAACGGCCGTGAATGGGCTGAAAGGCTGGATCGCCTGCTTCCCGCAGTCGCGTTTTGCCGGCGTGTACTCCGGCGGCGGCGCGAGCATGGAACGGATCGACAAAGACGAAAAGTTCCGCGCCATGCTCGAAGGCGCTTATCAGTTTGGCACAAAAATGTAATTTTTCATACGAGCATATCTCTATGCCACGTGGAACAGTTATATACTATCTCTGAATTGAACCACTTACATCACACTCGTAGGGGCGTCCCCGCGTGACCGCCCGAAAATGAAATGTGCACTGGATGGGAAGACGGGCAGGCACATGGGCCCGCCCCTACAGAGGTGTTAGCTTTTTAACCAGAAAAATAGTATTATCTGCATAAATGTTCCACGTGACACAAAAAACGAGCGATGAGAAACGGCGCAGGCCGCTTTTCATCGCTCGTTTTATACTCATGCGCGATTAGTTTTTTACTCGCGAGACAGTATTACTGTTTTTCAACGGGCCAGGTTCTGCCAAGACGGTCTTTCAGCTGCGCGATCTCGGCTTCCGAAAGGCCGATGCCGCGAATGTAGCTTTCCGCCTGGGCAGCAGGGTGCTGGCTGTCTTCGGCAGCGCCGATGACGCGCAGGAAGTAGTTGATGCCCGCAGTCACATGATGGGAATAGCGGCGTTCGCCGGGAGTGAGGTGATAGTAGTTGACGAAGCTCTCGCCGTAGTCATGCTCAAGCTCGGCACGCGAGGCATCCATCAGCGCCGCCAGCAAAAAGGCGACAAATCCGGCTCGGTCCTTGCCCTCAGCGCAATGAACGAGATACGGCCCCGGACGAGAGATCAAAAAACGCAGCTGCCGCGCCAGCCCCGCTTTGAATGACGGCCGGTCGAACACGGCCGGAAGCGCTTCGGTGATGACACCGCCGTCCTTCCAGACGGAGCGGTAATACGGCGACTGGCACTTGGGGCTTTGCATGTTCTGCTTCAAGGTCGCTGGAGGATTGGCGAGATTGAGGAACGTCTTCACCCCGGCTTCCGCGGCGAGGCGGTCGGCATAGGGCGCGCGCGGTCTGACGTTGCTCGACGGGATGCTGGAGCGGTACAGGGCATTCGTGCCCAGCTTGCCGCCTCTGACGACGCGGAAGTTGGCGAAGATCACGTCGCTGGCGTAATCCTCGCGTTTGTCCGTGGCATACAGGCGCATCTGCCGCGTGGCCGCATAGGCGCCTTTTTTCGCCAGCGTCACGCGCACCGGCAGGGCAGCGAGGTCAACGCCGTCGTTCAGCTTCCACGTCGTGCCCTCTTCGTGATACAGCCCCGCTTGCTGAGCGTATGAGCCGTAACTGAAAGCCAAGAGCAGTTTGCCGCGTCGCTCGATCAGCATCGGGAAGCCGGCCGCGACATCGGTGTAGCGGCGCACGACGGGAACATCGGTCCAGCTGTGCCCGTTGAGCGACACGTTCACCAGATCGTCGTGAGTGATGGCAGTATTCTTGTGCATATCCTCGGCAGGAAGTGCCAGGATCAGCGAGCCGTGTTCGTTGACGCCGGTGACCACTGAACTGAACTCGTCCGCCCGCTGCGCTGCCGCCGCTGTCAGCGAAAAGTTCGTCAGGGCCAGCAGCGCCGCCAGGAACAGCACTTGCAGCTTTTTCATCTTCATCGTTTTTACCTTCTCGCGTTACTTCCGTCTGCGCCTGGATGACGTCTTGTTCGGAGTGCTCTTTGCCGTCGAAGACGATCTTGACACGGTGCGCCGGGGCGCTGTATAGCGCGTCTGAGACTTTTTCGGCGCGGGGAAGAAATGCGCCAGATCAGGCTTGTTGCGTCCCATCTCCGCGGCAGAGAAGCCGTCGCGCGAGCGGGTGTTCACGTTCGCGCCCCTGTCGAGCAGCAGCTTCACAGCCTCGGCGTTGTTGGCACGGATCGCGTACATCAGCGGTGACATGCCGCGCTCGTCGCCCTGGTTGATCTTCGCGCCGGGAAGGTCGAGGAACAGGCGAAGCACTGCGGTATTTTTGTTGCCGGCAGCGTAGCTGAGCGCGGTGCGGCCGTCGTTATCAGTACGGCCGGGATCGGCGCCGCGGCTGAGGAGCAGTTTCGCCATCTCGGGCCGTTCGTTCTGCGCCGAGGCCATCAGCGGCGTCTGGCCGGTCGACGAAGCGCGTTCAAGCGTGTCGGGAGCGGCAGCCAGCAGCGCTGAAAGCACCGCCTCGCTGCGGCTGTGGCGCGCGGCCAGCAGCGCTGCCGTGCTGCCGGTGAGGTCGGCTTGACGCGGATCAGCGCCCCGGTTCAGGAGCGCCTGCGCGATCTTCACGCGCGGATTCGACATTGCCGCCATCATCAGCGGCGAAAGGCCCTGCGAGTTGGCCTTGTTCACCTGAGCGCCCTTCGAGATAAGATATTCGATCACGCGCGGATCGTCCTGCTCGCGGGCGGCGCACAGCAGCGGACTCAGGCCCGAAGGCTCCACAAGGTCCACATCAGCCTTGCGCCGAACGCCCTTGCTCACTTCCGACAGCTTGCCCGTGGCGCAGTACGTCAGAAACTCCTCCTGCGGCATCGCCGCCTTGCCCCAGGCAGGGAACGACGCAGCCGCAAGGCTCAGGACCAGCGCCGCGCACAGTCTTTTTTTCATGGGATAACGTCTCCTTTCGCACGTTTCGTGCATCATGCCTTTGATATTAACACAAAATCACAGCGCACAGCACTGTGGCTTTCTCCAATTTTTTTAATCTGGAGCGCGGTTCATAGTTACGCATTTTTGATTTCGTGCTATAATGAACGCGCGAATCGTAACACGTAAATTAAAATTTTTCGCACAAAAGGAGACCGATCATGATGAAAAAACTGTCCGCCGCGCTCGTCCTGCTTGCAGCGCTCTGCTCCGGCGCGTTCGCCGAAAAAATCACCGTCACCGACATCCTCGGCCGCAAAGTAGGCGTCGAGGTCCCCGCGCAGCGTGTCGTGCTGACGTTCAACTTTGAAGAATACGTCGCCGCGACCGGCGCGGAAGGGCTGAACAAAGTCGTCGGATGGGCGCGCAAGTACTGGGAAGGACGCCGCCAGTCGACGTGGGATGCGTTTGCGGCGCGTTTTCCGCAGATCGATTCGATCGCCGACGTGGGCTACATCCCCAAGAACACGTTCAACGTCGAAGCCGTCATGACGCTCGCACCTGATGTCGTCTTCGCTGCGAAGAACGACGCCAAGAAGATCCCCGACGAGGTGAAGCGCCTCGCCGAAGCCGGCATTCCCGTTGTGTTCGTCGATTATCACGATCAAACGGTAGAAAATCACGTCGCAAGCACGCTGCTGTTCGGCCGCATCATGGGTCAGGAAGCGCGCGCGCATTCTCTCGCCGACTGGTATCAGGCCAATGTGAACAAGGTATACGAGCGCGCCGCAAAATTGACGACGCATCCGCGAGTCTATATGGAATTCAGCGGCGACAAGAGCGGCCCCGCGGCCGTGGGCAGCAGCTGGGGCAAGCTGATGTGGGGCGCGATCATCGACAGGTGCGGAGGGACGAACATCGCCCGCGACCTGGTGCCGGGCTCGGACGCGCCGATCAGCCGCGAGGCTGTGCTGGCATCCGATCCTGAGGTGATCATCTTCGCCGGCAACTACCGCGGCGACGCGGCGCTGAACGTCGGTCTGGGCTACGAAGCCAAAGAAGATCGCGCGCGTTCTCAGCTGGCCGGCTACATGAGCCGCCCCGGCTGGGAAGGCCTGAGCGCGGTGAAGAACCGCCGCATGGGGGCGCTGTATCACGACCTCTCGCGCCACATCTTCGACGCCGCGGGCATCCAGTTCGTCGCAAAGATGATCCATCCCGAGGCTTTTGCCGATCTCGATCCC
>JAGAYQ010000139.1 GCA_017940445.1 Pyramidobacter sp.
GATTTTGCAGGCTGACGACAGGCTGCATCGGTTGCACGTCCTGGAACTTTTCCGCCATGCGGGCGACGATCACGCCGGCGAACGGTGCGCGGAGCTCAGTGTCGGCCAGGGCGTTCTGCGCTGCGGAAACGCCGGCTTCGTCGGTGCGCAGCGAGGAGCGGGCCACGTCGAGCGCGGAGCGGAACTGGTCATACTGCGCCTGCGATACGACCTGTTTTTTATACAGTTCGTCATAGCGTCGGAAGTTGCTCTGCGCCTGACTGTAGCGGGCGTTTGCCTGCGCCATCTGGCTGCGGGCGTCGCTCAGGCGCGTGCGGAAGTCGCGCGGGTCGATGCGGGCGACGAGCTGGCCTTTTTTGACCCGTGAGCCCGTCTCGACGGGGAACTCGACGAGCGGTCCGGGAACGCGGAACGACAGATTGACGCGCTGCGAGCCCTGCACGGCGCCGAAATAATGGCGCTGTTCGCCTGCGCCGGTGCGGTCGAGACGGACCGCGCGCACGGGAACGGGCGTCTGCGCTTCGCACGCGGCAGTGCAGAGGAGCAGCACGGCGGTCAAAAGTGCGATTCGTTTCATGATAAACGATCTCCTGTGTTTGATAGGATATGGCACAGTCTAGCACGTTTCCTCGCCGCTGTGAAGTGCGCGGCCTTCCATAGTGAATTTGCGCGCCATTTGTGCGATAATAGGCACGGCGCGCACCGCGCGAAAAAACAGATATTTCTTCCCCCTGCGGGGAAAAAGGAGAGCAAAACAATGTACGATCCGTTTCTGAATCATGACGAGATCAGCAAGCCGCAGAGCTGGCCCTGCCTCGCCGGTGAAGCTCATGAGCACGAGCATGAGCACGGCCACGAACACGAACATGCCCATGGACGCGGCCGCATCCATCACGAACACGCGCACGAGCACGGCGAGCACGTCCACGACGGCCGCCCGCATGTCCACCTTCCCGACGGCACCGTCCGCTATCTGGAAGAGGGAGAGCTGCCCTCCGCGCCGAAGCGCCGCCGCAGCCCGTCGCAGGAGCAGGCGTGAGCAAGCTCGTCAAGACGAACGCTGTCCGCGAGCTCGAACGGCTGAAGATCCCCGTTTCCATCGTCGAGTACGAGGTGGACGAGGACGACCTCAGCGCCGTTCACGCCGCCGAGAGCAGCTCCATCCCCCTGGAGCGCATTTATAAAACACTCGTGCTCCGCGACTGCGATCACATCAAAGACCTGATCGTCGCCGTCATTCCCGGCGCGCAGGAACTGGACCTGAAAAAGCTTGCCGCTCTGGCGGGAAAGAACAAAGTGGAGATGATCCACATGAAAGAGCTCTTCGGCCTGACTGGTTACGTTCGCGGCGGCTGCTCGCCCCTGGGCATGAAGAAAAAGCTGCCCACGTATCTGGATGAATCGGCGCTGAAGTTCGACACCATCGCCGTCAGCGCCGGAAAGCGGGGCATGCAGATGATCCTGCCGCCGAACGACCTGATCCGCGCATCAGACGCAAAAGTTGGAACGATCGCCCGCGAAAGGGCAAAAGAGGAGGAAAAAACATGGTGAAATGGGTACTGGCCGCACTCGCGGCGCTGAACGTCGCATCATTTGCCGCCTACGGATACGACAAGAAGATCGCGCAGCGCAACGGACTTCGCGACGACGATGTCGACAAGCGCCGCGTCAGCGAAAAGGCGCTGTTCATCTGGGCCGCGCTCGGCCCCATCGGCGCGGTGCTGGGGATGAAACTCTGGCGTCATAAGACCAAGCACTGGTATTTCGTCTGGGGCGTTCCCGCCATCCTCATTGCCGAACTCGCGCTGGCGGCCTGGTGGCTGTTCAGATACCTGTAAACGGCTATGGAAGCGATCGGGAAAGTACGGACGTACCATTTCCGCGTCCGCTACGCCGAAACGGATCAGATGGGCATCGCCCATCACAGCAATTATTTCGTCTGGTTTGAGGAAGGCCGCTCCAATTACTGTCGTGACCTTGGACTGCCTTACGGCGAGTGGGAAAAGAACGGCGTCTTCCTCCCCGTGGTGGAAGTGCACTGCCGCTACAAATCGTCGCTTCTGTACGACGAAAGCGTGACGATGGAAGTGTTTCCCTCCGAACGCGGCGCGGCGACCGTGACGTTTGCCTACCGCCTGCGCCACGAAGACGGAAAGCTGGCCGCCGAGGGCTGGACCAAGCACGCCTTTGCCGACGCGCAGGGCCGTCTGATCCGGCGCGAAACCGACTTTATCAAGCGTCTGAAAGAATTGACCTTTTCTGACGAATAAACGTCCGAAAACGGAACGTCATTTCCCGGACCGGGAACACATGTGTGAAAAAGGAGCGACAAATATGACAGACAGACCAAAGATCGCCGTGGCGTGCAACCTCGACACAGCCCAGGGCGGCGCCGTCCCCATCGTGGGACTGCTGGAGACGTATACCGACGCCGTGCTCGAAGGCGGAGCTGTGCCCTTCGTGCTGCCGGCGACGACCGACGAAACGCTGCTGAACGCCTATCTCGACATGGCCGACGGCGTGCTCATGCCCGGCGGCATCGATATCGATCCGCTCATTTACAACGAAGGCCCCGATCTCAATATCGGCCGGCTCAATCCGCTGCTCGACCATTACCAGATCGCGCTGATCCGCCTCGCTCGCGCCCGCAGCATGCCCATCTTCGGCATCTGCCGCGGCGTGCAGGTGATGAACGTCGCCTTCGGCGGCACCCTTGTGCAGCATCTTGCCAACGACAAGCGCACCTTCAACCACCGTCAGACCATGCACGGCAAATGGCCCAGCCACAAGGCGGCTGCCACGCCAGGCAGCGTTGTCGCGCGCGTCTTCGGCCTGGATTTTGCCGTTAACAGCTTCCACCATCAGGCCGTCGGCGCCGTTGCCCCGGGTTTTGCCGTTACCGCCGTGTCGCCAGACGGCGTTGTCGAAGCCATCGAAGCGCAGAGCGGCGCGTTCTGCGTCGGCGTCCAGTGGCACCCAGAGCGCCTCATCCACTCCCTGCCCGCTAACCTCGAACTGTTCCGCACCTTCACCGCCGCCGCGGCGGAATATCAGGCTGGATAGTAAAGTTGATCTCCTCTCGAGCAAAAACTCCCCGCCGGTTTTGTCTGGTGGGGAGTTTTTTGTATCGGGAAATGTACCGAATGAATATAAAATATAAATGTGGTAAGAATAAAGACCAGATCGCTATAACCTTACGTGTTTTCCTTCAGCACAAAGCGGTTTTTGTGAAAGTCGATGAGGCCGTCGGCCTTCATCCGTGACAGCTCGGCCGACAGGGCGCTGCGGTCGACGGCGAGAAAGTCGGCCATCTGCTGCCGGTCCATGGGGATCGCGAACTCGCGCGAGCCTTCCTGCTCGGCGCACGATGAGAGATAGCCGAGGACGCGCTCGCGGATAGTGCGGCGGCTGAGGAGCGCGCTGACGCGCAGCAGAGCGAGATTTTTGCGCGCCACGATCCGCAGCAGCGAGGCGCAGACGTTTTGCAGCTGCTGAAAGCGGCGGGAGCCTTCGAGCAGGCGTTCGAGGCTGAAAAAGAGCGCCTGCGACGGAGCGGTGGCGATGACGCTGACGGGCAGTTCGGGAACATGCGCGCAGGCAAACGCTTCGGCGAACAGGTCGCCCTGTTTCAGCGAGGTGACGATGCTGCGCCGGCCCCAGAAATCGTCCTTGACGACCAGTGCTGTGCCCGTAAGCAGCAGGCCGATGCCGCAGGGCGGATCGCCCTGCATGAGGACGGTCTGATTCTTTTCGTAATCGCGCATGACGGGGGAGAGGGCGCCGACGGCGTCGGGCAGTTCGCGCGGGGCAATTCCCTCGAACAGCGGGCACGCGGCAAGAAGGCCGTAATCCATAGAGATCAGCTCCTTCGTGATTTATGTTGGAAATACAACCGACGGACGGCTTTTATCATAGTACAATCTGCCTGTAAGGTCAAAGACAGATCGCCGCCTGGCAACGGGGCGGCTCAAAATGGAGGAATGGATCATGATCAGAAAGATCGTCAAGATCGACCGCGAAAAATGCAATGGCTGCGGCGCGTGCGCGTCGGCCTGCCAGGAAGGCGCCATCCAGATGATCGACGGCAAGGCAACGGTGACTCGCGAGGATTACTGCGACGGGCTGGGAAACTGTCTGCCGGCGTGTCCGACCGGCGCGATCACGATCGAAGAGCGCGAAGCCGCACCGTTTGACGAAGGTGCGGTGAAATCGGCGATGCTCGCGCGCGCAGCTGCCGAAAAGGTGAAAGCGGCATCTGCGGCGAAGGGGCTGCATCCCGGCGTTCATGCCGGCTGTCCCGGCTCGATGGCTCGGGCGATCTCTCATGCGCCGCAGGGGGGCTGTGCCGGTTCTGCAACTCGGGAACTGCCTCACGAAAAGCCGGCGGCCGCTCCCGCTGCCGAGCGGGGCCAGAGCGCGCTCGGTCAGTGGCCAGTGCAGATCAAGCTCGTGCCGGTGAACGCGCCTTATTTTGCGGGGGCCGATCTGCTGATCGCTGCCGACTGCACCGCATACGCCTACGCGTCGTTCCATCAAGATTTCATTGCCGGGCGCATCACGCTGATCGGCTGCCCGAAGCTGGACGATGCCGATTACAGCGAAAAGCTGACGCAGATCATCCGGGAGAACGATATCCGTTCCGTCACGGTCGTGCGCATGGAGGTGCCCTGCTGCGGCGGGCTGGAGAAGGCCGCGCAAAACGCGCTGAAACTCTGCGGCAAGTGCATTCCCTGGCAGGTAGTCACGATCGGCCTCGACGGTCGGATCACCGACCGCCGGCCGTAATGGTTTGTTCAATTTCATAAAAACAGAGCCGCCTTATCGTATGCAGACGATAAGACGGCTTTTTGTGAGAGAACCATATTTGACGTCAGTGAAACCTGGTTGTATATTTATGATGAACAACGCACTCTTTGCAGCGGATGCCGAATCGTCCCCGAGGTCCGGCTGGCAGCAAGCAGGGGAGAAAGGAACGACAGTGGAGAAAAAA
>JAGAYQ010000140.1 GCA_017940445.1 Pyramidobacter sp.
GATCATGAACTATCTGGAGCTCGACACACCGGCGCTCATCATCGACCGTGACGTGATGATGCGCAACATCCGCGACATGCAGGCACACGCCGATCGCTGCGGTGTTTCTCTGCGCCCGCATACGAAGACGCACAAGATGCCTGCGCTGGCGAAGTTGCAGCGTGAGGCAGGCTGCAAGGGCATTGCCGTGGCGAAGATCGGCGAGGCTGAAGTGATGGCCGAAAACGGCCTGGACGACATCTTCATCGCCAACGAGCCAGTCGGCGAGATCAAGATGAAGCGTCTGCGCGCGCTGGCCGAGAAGGTCGCCGTCTCGTGGGGCATCGATTGCCCGGAGCATGTCGATGCGGCTGAAAAGGCGTTTGCCGGCGGCGCGAAAAAAGCTGAAGTGCTGATCGAGATCGAGGTGGGCGAGAACCGCTCAGGCATTATCGAGGAAGCTGATTTCATCCGGCTGCTCGAGGCGCTGAAAAAAGCGCCGCACGTCCACCTCAAAGGCGTTTTCTCGCACGACGGCAACAGCTATTCCGCGCCCAGTCTCGAAGCCTGCCGCGAATCGTTCGTCGAGTCTCAGAAGCGCACGCTGCGCTTCGTCGAGCTGGCGCGCGAGAACGGCTTTGAGTGCGCTACTGTCAGCATCGGATCCACGCCGTCGCTGATGCACGATTTTCCCATTCTGCCCGGTATCACTGAGTTCCGCCCCGGCACCTACATCCTCATGGACGCTTCGATGGCGAATGCCGCCGGAACGCTCGACCGCTGCGCCGCCACGGTGCTGGCAACGGTGATCAGCCGTCCTACGTCGGAGCGCGTCATCCTCGATGTGGGCGCCAAGGGCATCACGATGCAGAGCCGCTCGAAGGGCATCACCGCTACGCCGGGGCTGGGCACGATCAAGGGCTGGAACGATGTGCACATCTATGCTGTCTATGACGAGCATGCCATCATCTACAGCAAAGCCTTCCGCGACGGTGTGCGCATCGGCGACAAGGTGGAGATCATCCCCGTGCATATCTGTCCTACGGTCAATTTGCAGGAGAGCGCGTATCTGGTCTCAAACGGCGAGGTGCTGGAGGAGATCCCCGTACTTTGCCGCGGCAAGCTCAAGTAGAGGGGCGAGCTCATGAAGACTGCTGTTGTGCAGATGCACGTCTGCGATGACAAACGGGCGAACATGGCCCGCGCCGCTGGTTTTGTGAAGCGGGCGGCCGGACAGGGAGCCGAAGTCGTCGTCCTGCCGGAGATGTTCAACTGCCCGTATCAGACGAAGAACTTCCCCGTCTACGCCGAAAAAGCGGGCGGCGCGTGCTGGACCGCTTTGGCGGAAACTGCACGTGAAAACGCCGTGTACCTGATCGGCGGCTCCATGCCGGAAGCTGACGACCAGGGGCGCGTCTACAACACGTCGTTCGTTTTCGGTCCCGACGGGGGCCAGATCGCGCGCCACCGCAAGGCGCACCTGTTCGACATCGACGTGCCTGGCGGCCAGCGCTTCAAGGAGTCGGAAACGCTCAGCGCGGGAACGGAGATCACGACGTTCGACACCCGTTTCGGCACGATGGGCCTGCTGATCTGCTACGATTTCCGTTTTCCCGAAATGTCGCGCGTCATGGCCAACCGCGGTGCGAAGGTGATCTTCGTGCCTGCCGCGTTCAACATGACCACCGGCCCCGCGCACTGGGAGATCCTCTTCCGCTGCCGCGCACAGGATTATCAGGTCTTTACCGTAGGCGCGGCTCCGGCACGGGACGAAAAAGGGGTGTACGTGTCGTATGCCAACTCGATCGTCGTTTCGCCCTGGGGCGAGGTGAGGCTGCGGCTGGGGACGGACGAGGGCGTCGGCCTGTACGACATCGACCTTGCCGAAGTCGACCGTGTGCGCATGCAGTTCCCGCTGCGGGAGCACTATAAACCTGGGCTTTACGAGACACAGTCTCGGCTGTAATACCATTTTGAGGAGGTTTTATCA
>JAGAYQ010000141.1 GCA_017940445.1 Pyramidobacter sp.
AACTGAGCACGACGACCGAGAACAGACCGCCGATGAACGAGCTGATCGCGGCGATCGACAGCGCTTCGACAGCGCGGCCCTTCTGCGCCATCGGGTAGCCGTCGAGCGTCGTGGCCGCGCCGGCGGGCGTGCCGGGCGTGTTGATCAGGATCGCCGTGATCGCGCCGCCGTAGACGGAACCGCAGTAGATGCCGCACAGCATTGCGAATCCCGAAGCCGGCGCCATACCGTAGGTGAGCGGCACAGCCAGCGCCACGCCCATCGTCGAAGTCAGACCGGGCAGCGCGCCGATGATGATGCCCACCGCCGTGCCGATGAAATTGGAAACGAGGACGCTGGGAACGAGCCCAGTTTGAGAGCTTCCATCCAATCCAACATGATCCTCGCTCCTTTCTATGCAAGCACGCCTTCGAGCAGACCGGCCGGCAGCAGCACGCCGAGCACGTTGTGGAAGACGTAATAGAGCAGGCCGGCGCACACGGCTGCGACGATGAAGTGAGTAACTTTCACGCGGCGGTCGATGACGGCCATCCAGATAAAGTAAAAGACGAACGTGGCGATCAAAAAGCCCAGCCAGTGGAACGACAGCAGATAGCAGAAGAACGACCCGATCGAGAAATACTTATTGAAACGGATCTCATCGGTGGGCGCCTGCGTGCTTTTGCGCAGCTTCCAAGCGTACCACAGCGAGACGAGTGCGCACAGCCCCATCAGCACGAGCAGCGACTGCGGATAGGCACGCACCTCTTCGGGCTCGAACAGTGAACGCCACAGGAAGAAGACGACGAAGGCCACTTCGAGGAGCAGCAGTTTTACGATATACACGAGCAGTTCCTCCTTGTGTCATGAGAAAAAGAGGGTCCCGGCTGGAACATGCTGGAACCCTCGATTTTGAACAGCTTAAAGCGGACAGCGGGATAGCAGGCTACTTCTTGCCCTTCACGTCAACGTCGGCGACGACGGCGGCGATCTCTTCCTGCTGCTTCTTGAACATCTCGGTGAAGCCCTTGCGGTCCATCCACATGTCTGCGGGCAGACCGGCCTTGGTGTAAGCCTCAGTGAACTCAGGATCGTGGAACGCCTTCACGAACGCGTCCTCGATCTTGGCGATCACGTCTTCGGGCGTGCCCTTGGGAACGACGATGCCGCGCCAGGGACCATCGACCACATCGACGCCCTTCTCAGAGGCGATGGGCAGATCGGGGAACTCGGCCAGACGGGCAGCCGCCAGCGTGATCAGATAGTTCACTTCGCCGCTTCTGACCTGCTCGGAAAGCTCTGAAGGCGAAACGGTGGTGAGGTCGACGTGACCGCCCAGCATGGCCGTCATAGCCTGCGAACTGCCGTTGGTGGGAACGACGACCCACTTCAGACCGGTCTTTTTGAGGACGCGAAGGATCGCCAGATGGTCGCTGGCCATAGCGCCGGAAACGCTGACTTTGATGCTGCCCGGATTGGCCTTGGAGAACTCCACCAGCTCTTCCCACGACTTGAAACGCTTGCTGAGGCAGGCGATCGTCTCAGGCTCGTAGACCATGTTGACGACCGGAACGAACGACTCGGTCTGGAAGTTGGTCCTGCGCGTCAGCGGGGCGATGACGACCGAGGGGCCGACTTCGCTCAGCGTGTAGCCGTCAGGACGCGAACGGGCAACTTCCGAGTAGCCGGTCGCGCCGCCGCCGCCGGGACGGTTCTCGACCGTGACGGGCTGACCAAGGTACTTCTCGGCGATCTTGGCCGCCAAACGCGTGGTGATGTCAGCGGCGCCGCCGGCTGCGAAGGGCACGACGATACGCACAGGCTTGGTCGGATAGTCGGCCGCAAAGCCCGCAGCGGGGATCAGCATAAGTGCGGCAGCCAGAAGAGAAGCGATACGACGAGTCAGTTTCATTGCGAACATCTTCCTTTCGTGATGCAAATAAGATTATGAGGGTTGCGCGGACCATCCTTATGAACGGCCCGTTAAAGCCGGAACAAGCTTATTTGTAGTTCTTCTTCTCCCAGACGGCGAAGACCTCTTCCCACGTCTTGGGAGCCTTGCCGCCCAGGTCCTTGTTCATGCCCATAGCGGCCGAATGCCCAAGGCGCTTTTTCGCGCCCGCGGCGATCAGCGGCTCGACGCCGACTTCTTCCATCAGCTACATAGCCTCGCCCACTTCAAAGGCGCGGCGCTCGGAATGCACAAGATCAGCGCCGGCCATGCGCTGAGCCAGCTCCTTGAACG
>JAGAYQ010000142.1 GCA_017940445.1 Pyramidobacter sp.
CGGCAGCGCGGAACGCATCTTCACGTTCGGCATGAGCGGCGGCGGAGCTCAGTCGGCCCTGATGGGCGCCAGCGGCGACAGTCCGCTGTACGAGCCGTATCTGCGCGCGATCGGCGCAGCGGAGGGCGTGAGCGATGCCGTCTGCGGCGCGATGTGCTGGTGCCCCGTCACCGGCCTGGACATCGCCGATCAGGCGTATGAATGGAACATGGGCGCGTCGCGCGAAGATCTGAGCGAGGAGCAGAAGCGCCTTTCGCTCGCTCTGGCTGCTCAGTATGCCGAATACGTGAACGCAGCCGGCTTCGCCGGCCCGGACGGGACGCCTCTGACGCTGGAAGCCACGGTCGACGGCCGCTTCCAGTCGGGCAGCTATTACGAGATGATCCGCGCTGAGGCCGAAAAGTCGCTGAACGACTTTCTGGCGCGCACGGCCTTCCCCTATGACGCCGCTGAAAAGCGCGCCGGCATGACCATGATCGGGCGGCTGGATCTGCCCGGCGGGCGCGGCGGGATGCGCCGCATCGAAGACCGCGACCGCATCACCCGCGGCGGCGCTTCCGGAACGGCGAAGCTTACGGGCGTTTTTGCTGCGGCGCAGGATTACGTAGACGCGCTCAACGCGGGGGAATCATGGGTCGTATACGACGCCGCCTCGAACACGGCAAAGATCGTCAGTCTTGCGGCGTTTTCCCGCGCTGTGAAGCCCGCGTCTAAAAAGCTGGGCGCGTTTGATCAGCTGGACGCGAAGCAGGGCGAAAATGAGCTGTTCGGCCGGGGCGACGGGCGCGGCGCGCACTTTGACGCGCGTCTGGCGCAGCTGCTGCAGGGCACGGAATACGGATCAGCCTTTGCCGCTGATCTGAGCACGGCTGATGCGCTCGGCACGGACATGAAAACGCGCCTGAACATGTACACGCCGCTGTACTTCCTGCTCCGCACTTCCGCAGGCTGCGGCACGGCCCGCACCGCGCCTCACTGGCGGATCCGCACCGGTGCATTTCAGGGCGATACGGCTCTGTGCACCGAGATCAATCTGGCACGCGCGCTGGAGCACTGCAGCAGCGTGAAAGACGTCGATTTTGCCGCCGTCTGGGGCCAGAAGCATGTCGAGGCCGAGACTTCCGGCACGAGCACCGAGAATTTTATCGCCTGGGTCAAAAAATGCCTGGCGTGGGCGCCCACCGGGCAAGACAAGAAAATTGACGAAAGTGGTGAAAAAACAGTGTATGAGATCCCCTTTTCGCAGCTCGAAGGCGTATCCGTCGGCAATGCGCAGAATGACGACGCCAAAACCGGCGTGACCGTGCTGCTGTTCAAAGACGGAGCGATGGCCGGCGTCGACATCTCTGGCGGCGGTCCCGCTTCGCGCGAGACGCCTGTGCTCGATCCCACGCGCGGTGAGATCCCCATCCACGCGATCGTTTTTTCGGGCGGAAGCGCCTTTGGGCTCGCGGTGTCTGACGGCGTGATGCGCTGCCTTGAGGAGCACGGCATCGGCTTTGACACGGGATTTGCCCGCGTGCCGCTGGTCATGCAGAGCTGCATCTACGATCTTGCCTATGGCAGCGCGGCCGTCCGTCCCGATGCTGCGATGGGGCGCGCCGCGTGCGAAAAGGCGCTCTCGGGCAGCAGCCCCGTCAGCGGCAATGTCGGCGCGGGCACAGGCGCGACGGTCGGCAAGCTCTGCGGCATGGGACGATCGACGAAAGCCGGCATCGGCTATTATGCGGAACAGCACGGAGCCCTGAAGATGGGCGCCGTTGTGGTCGTCAACGCGCTCGGCGACATCTTCGCCCCCGACGGGACCAGGATCGCCGGCCTGCTCAATGAACGCCGCGACGCGTTTGCCGACACTGCGGAGGAGATGCTGCGCATCGCCGCGCCTCAGAACCTCTTC
>JAGAYQ010000143.1 GCA_017940445.1 Pyramidobacter sp.
GCGGGCATCGTCGAATCTAGTGTAAAAATATCGTGCATACCAAAAAAGGTTTATTGATTTTGAGGCAGAGCAGTTAGGTCTTTCATCGAAATGATGATATTTTACAGATGATTCAGTTATTTTGGCTGAAAGAAAAACGGTCAGATTTTTTTATTAAGATTTAGAATTTATCTGAAAAACGGTTTTTCTTTATTGCATATTGGTCATGTGACGTGTTAATATAGGCCATAAGAAGAAGGACTGTTATTAAAAGTCTTTTTCAGGGTTGCTAAAGCGGTGTCCATCCAGTAAATATCTGATTTCGCATTGATGCGCACAGCGGCCGATAGTGAAAAATGAATTTTTATCTTCGCCGCGAAAAGATAAATGCGCTCAAAATTCCAAATACATGATAGAATAAACGGGCTAAGGCCGTTCGGCCGGCACCGGAGGAATTTTATATCGAGGGGATTTCGGTTCGCCATGAATTCATTCCAAAAAAAGCCCGCTCTGGGGCTCTCGCAAAAACTGATCCTCGGCGGCATGTTCCTCGTCCTGCTTACGATAGGGCTGACGATGATTGTCGTCATTCGCCTCAATATTCGGCTTCAGGAGCGCCGCGTCGAGGAGACGCTTCGCAATGTTGGCGAGATGGTCGCCGTCAATCCGCTGGTCGTCCAGGCGTGCCGCGAAGGCCGCGGCAGCGGCGATCTGATCCAGTACTTGGATCATCTTGTTGCGGGCATCAGCGATCTTGACGTGGTCACGCTTGCTGATATGCACTCACGCCGTCTCTATCACGTTGACAAACTCCAGGTGGGCGAGGCGTTTGTGGGCGGCGACGAGGGGAACGCGCTGAAAGGCCGTCATTATTTCTCCCGTGCCGTCGGGTCGCTTGGCGATCAGAAGCGCTATTTCGCTCCTGTCATCGACGATGACTCGCAGAAACAGATCGGCTTTGTCCTGGTGGGCTCTTTGATCGAGACGATCAATATGCAGCAGCACGGGATTTTCGTCGATCACTTGCGCGTGGGGCTGATCGTCCTCTGTTTCGCGGCTGTCAGCGCCTGGCTGGTGGCGCGCAGCATCAAAAAATCGCTGCTCGGATACGAACCGGGGCAGCTGTCGAAGTTCTTCCTTGAGCGCGTCGAGGTGCTCAATTCTCTTGAAGAAGGTATTGTCGCCGTCGACGAGACGGGGCGGATATCGCTGGCCAACAAGGCGGCCAGAACGCTGCTGGGGCTGAAAAACGACGATCTGCACAACGAAAAGCTTGATGAGCTGTATCCTCAGATCCGCATTTCCGAAACGCTCGAGTCGGGGCAGCCTCTCTACAACAGCGGCATCACCTGGGGCGACGTGAACGTCCTCTGTGACCGAATCCCTGTGAAGGAAAACGGCTCGATCCTCGGCGCTGTGGCGATCCTGCGCAACCGCACGGAGCAGACGCATCTTGCGGAAGAGCTTACGGGCGTCAACCATCTGATGGACGCGCTGCGGAGCAACACGCACGAGTTCATGAACAAGCTGCATGTCATCCTGGGCCTGCTGCGCATCGGCGCTCCCGACGAAGCTGAAAAATACATCACCAACATTTCGCGGGAGCATTCCGAAGTGATCGGTCCCGTGCTTCGGAAGATCCAGAACAAGACACTGGGCGCTTTGATCCTCGGCAAGATGTCGCACTGCCGGGAACTTGACATAAACTTCAATCTGGTGAGCTCGAGCAGCGTCCCGGCGAACAGCCGTTTCCTTTCCGGAAACGCGTTCGAGACGCTGGTCGGCAATCTGGTTGAAAATGCGATCGAGGCAGTCAACGCCAAGGCCAAGGGCGACGGTGAGCGTGAAGTGTCGCTGCTGGTCCACGAGGACGAGCAGGCGCTGATGATCACCGTCGACGACACCGGCGAAGGCATGACAGAGGAAGAGATGGAGCGACTCAAAAAAGGAGGTTACAGCTCCAAAGGGCGCTATCGCGGCACAGGCATGAGGCTGATTCATTCTGTACTTGCATCCAGCGGTGGGGAAATGCAGATTGATTCTGAAAAGGGAGTGGGGACATCTATTTCGGTGTGCTTCACGAAGGAGGGAAAACTGTGATTAAGACGATTATCGTAGAAGACGACCCTATGGTCGCCCAGATCAACCGCCGTTATCTGGACACGGCGAACGACATTCAGGTCGCCGCAGTGTTCGACAATGGCAAGGATGCGCTTGCCTATATCGAGAACGAAGAGCCGGATCTGATCATCCTTGATGTATATATGCCCGTGATGAACGGGCTTGAACTGCTGCGCGAGATCCGCAAGTCGGACATCCAGTCAGACGTCATCATGGTCACGGCCGCGAATGACGTGAAGAACGTCGAAGAGGCGCTGCGGCTGGGCATCGTCGACTACCTCGTCAAGCCGTTCGAATACGAGCGCTTCATGGAGGCGATCGAGAAGTACCGCAAGAAGGCGCACGTCCTCAAGGACGCTTCGACGCTGAACCAGGATGCGATCGACGCGCTCGTCAGCGTCGGCGCGCCTCAGCAGCAGGCGCCCGTGCGCGACCTCAAGAAGGGCCTTCAGCAGCGCACGCTCGATATGATCCGCTCGCACCTTGAGAAGATGAAGGGCGAGACCTGCACCTGTGACACGCTTGCCGGCGTCGTTGGCCTCTCCAAGGTGACGGTGCGCCGCTACCTGAACTATCTGGCCGAGATCGGCGAGATCGACAGTTCCGTCGATTACGAGACGGGCGGACGTCCCTGCATCAAGTACTTCATCCGCCCCGACGCGCCCGAGAAGAAGGAAGAAGAAGCCGAAGCTCCCGCTGAGACTGAGCAGGAGGAGAAGTAAAAGGGCCGCATACGATGGCGACGCGGCGTTCCTGCACGGGCGCGCCGCTCGCCTTTTCGAGCTCCGCCTGAGGCGGAGTGCTGTGCACAGCGTCTTGTGACGCGCCAAAAACCGCTGGACCCCTGCAAGAATGTATTCATATATGTTTCTGGGGTGAACGATACGGCCAGGTGTCGTGTTTTCATGACATAAAAGCCGCTGGAACGTTGGGAGCGCTCCAGCGGCTTTTATGTTATGCGTTTTTGGCGGAGAAAAAATTATGACAGATCAAAGCTCGGATGCTCACTGTCGACGAAGCCCGTGCGCACATCCGCACAGCCGAAGACGGTGCGGCACAGTTCGGCCAGCTCGTCGCGGGCGGCGAGGATCGCGTCCTTGTTGAACGGCGCAAAACCGTCGATGGGGAAGAAGATGTCGCAGCTGTCAGGGCCGATCTTGCCCAGCTCGCTCTGACGCCAGATCCAGTGGCGCGTGCGTACGCGCGGCCCGACGGTGTAGATCAGTTCGCCTGCGGGCATCGTCTCGGCTTCCGTCTCACCGAAGGGGATAAACGTATCGGCGGCGGTCGAAAACCGCACTTCGATGTCGTGCCCCTCGGCCTGAACGATGTCGTGCGCGCCCATCGGCAGCACGTATTTCAGCGACAGTGCATTGCCCAGATCGACGATCGGATTGATGTGCGGCAGGCCCTTGCCCTTGGCGACGCGCGTGAACATCGCTTCGATCGAGCTCATGAACTTGTTGGGATTGACGCCGAGCGACTGGAACGCGGTGCGGTAGGGGAGGATGGCGGGATCGTCCTTGACCTTTTTGCCTTCAAAGCGCGCGGCTGCGGCGGCGATGGCTTCGTCGAGGCGTGCGGCGATAACCGGATATTCGGCCCGGTTGTTCATGCCGTAGGCGGCGACGGCGCCGAAGCAGACGCCGGGGAGTTTTTCAAAGACCTGCGGAGCGACGGTGAATTTCATGGCTTCGACCTCCTCAAAATGATAAGCTGATTATATTGGGCGGGGGAAAAATTGACAAGAAGCGCGACAGAGCGCTTGCGTCCGGGCATGAAATTGGTACAATCAGAACATAACGGAAACATATTTTGCAAATCATGGAGGCGTTATTGATGAAGATCAGACGTATTCTCGCGGCGGCAGCGGTGCTGGCAGCTCTGGCAAGCGCGGCGCTTGCGCTCAGCGATGCGGAGTATCGGCGTTTTATGAAAGATCCTGGCTTCCGCGCTGCGGATAAAGAACTGGGCGCTGCGTGGAACAAGGTCAAAAAGCAGACGTCGCCGGAGCGCTTTGAAACGATCCGCAAGGAGCAGCGCGAATGGGTCAGTTCGGGACGCGACAGAGAAGCGGACGAGTATATTAAAGTCGGCTACGCTCGCGACGAAGCCTATACGCTCGTGACACGCCTCCGCGCCGAGTGGCTGCAGTCACGCGCGGAGCTGGCGGCGCTTCTGGAATCGGCTGACGGCGTGCAGGGCGTGTATGAGCGCCGCACCGTCGGCGAACCGGGAACGCTGAAAGTGCGCTGGATCGACAAGGATGCGGGGACGATCTCTGTCGATGCTGAGGCGGGACTGGTGCTCAACCCGGTAAACGTCCGCTCGGGCTCTTATCAGGGACAGGGCGCCGTCAAGCGGGGCGTGTTCACTGATCCCGTCGGCGTGACGATCCGTTTCAACGGCGATTCCGTGACGGTCGAGACGACTGATGCGTTCAAGATGAACGGAGAGATGGGCATGGGCGTGACGATCGACGGGCGCTATGTCCCCATGGAATAGACGTGAAAATCTGTGTTTTCTGCTCATCGTCGGAGCGCATCGACGAAAAGTTTCTGCGCGCCGGCCGCTCGTTTGGCGAGGAACTGGGGCGCCGGGGCCATGAGCTGATCTATGGCGGCTACGGCCGCGGCCTGATGGGCGAAGTTGCCCGCGGCACGCACGAGACGGGCGGAACGGTCACGGCCGTCGTGCCGGCGATCTTTGACGACGAGCGCTTTATCTATTCAGGATGCTCACGCGTGCTTCACGCGCCCGATCTGAGGACCCGCAAAGCTCTCATGCAGCGCGAGGCCGACGCGCTGGCCGTTTTGCCCGGCGGCGTCGGTACCTATGACGAGCTCTTCGACACGCTGGCGCTGATCAGTTTGGGCGAGCTTGTCAAGCCGCTTTCGGTGCTTGACGTCGACGGCTTCTTTGCGCCGCTGAAAGCACTGCTTGACGACGGTGCGGCAAAAGGCTTTATCGCCGAGAAGACGGCCGCCAGTCTCATGTTCTTCGCTGCTCCCGGTGAACTGCTTGACGCCGTCGAGCACGGTGAAAAACTTGATAATTGGTAAAATCGACAATTGTGTTCTTTCGACGGCTTTGTTACAATTAAAACATCAAGAACGGCAGAGAGTGTATCAAGGCTTGTATCGAACGTGCAGATTCGATCAATATCAGGATAAGGAGGACGAGAATCATGAAACTGAGCAGAAGAGTGTTTGCGGCTTTCGCCTTCGTGCTCGCGCTGAGCGCTGCCGCATGGGCGTTCCCGAACGAGCCGGTCAGCTTCAACGGCATCTCCTGGGGTGCGCGCTGGGAAGGGCTGGCCAATCAGTTCCGCGAGTCGCGCCGCCGTCCGCATGACGGGAACTATTATTATGAGAAGATCTACAGTCATCCGCAGTGGATCGGCTACCGTCTGAGCACGATCGACTATATCTTCCGCGATGACCGCCGCTTCTGGGGTGTCGAAGGCCACGTCAACGACCGCAGCTCGCGCTGGGACGATGTCGTTTATTCCGCGTCCGGAAACTGGGGCCGTCCCCGCTTTGGCTATGACGACAGGAACCGCCGCACTGCCGAGTGGCATGGCCGCCAAGCGGTGATCATCATCACCGAGACCGATCGCGGCTGGAAGTTCTCCAGCATGTGGCGCGGACCTCATGTGCCGCCGCCTCCGCCTCCCGGTCCTCGTCCCGGACACCGTCCGCCGCCCCCGCC
>JAGAYQ010000144.1 GCA_017940445.1 Pyramidobacter sp.
CATGCCCGGCTTTTTCAACGCGCACTGCCACGCGGCGATGACGCTGCTGCGCGGGCTGGGCGAGGAGCGCCCTCTGATGGAGTGGCTGGAGCAGCGGATCTGGCCCGTTGAGGCCCATCTTGACGGCGATATCGTCTACGCCGGTACCGTTCAGGCCGTGTGCGAAATGGCGCTCGGCGGCACGACCGGCTTTGCCGATATGTACTACTTCATGGACCAGGTCGCGCGAACTGTCAATGAGCTGAAAGTTCGCTGTTCCGTGGGCGTCGGCGTCGTTCGTGATCCGGCTGTTTTTTACAAGACTCTCTACCGCGATTATTCCGACGTCGCCGGGCCGCGCATCATCAACAGCATCGACCCGCACGCGCCCTACACTGTTTCTTTCGATTTCGTCAGCCAGGCGGCCGCAGAAGCAGTGAAGCGCGGACTTCCGCTCCAGACGCATTTCCTTGAAGCCGAATGGGAGCGCGGATACATTACGGACACGCTGAAAATGACGCCGGTCGAATACCTTGAAAAGACAGGGCTGTCAAAAGTGCAGCATCTCGTGCTGGCTCACGGCGTGCAGTTCAAAGAGGATGAACTGGAGTATCTGGCGGCTCATCCCAACATCACTGTCGTTCACTGTCCGGCTTCTAACCTCAAGCTGGGCAGCGGCGTGGCGCTGCTGCCGAAAATGCTCGAAGCGGGCGTTCATGCGGCGCTTGGCACCGACGGCGCCGCCAGCAACAACCGGCTCGATATGTGGAATGAGATCCGCCTGGCATCGCTCATCCACAAGGGCGTGAATCACGATCCTCTGGCCGTATCGTCAAAGCAGATCCTGTGCTGCGCCACGTATGAAGGCGCCCGCGCGTTCGGCTTTGAAAACGTGGGCATGATCCGCGAGGGCTGGGCGGCTGACTTGAACGTCATCGACCTGGCTCAGCCGCACTACCTCGGCGTTGACGAGGAGAACATGTCCAGCTGCGTCGTCTTTGCCGGTTCTTCGGCTGACGTGCGTCATGTGCTCTGCGGCGGTGACTGGATCGTGCGCGACCGTACTTTTGTACAGCGCGACGTGAAGCAGATCATGGAGGATTCTCGGGCCCGGAGAGCGCGGCTGCTCGCGGCCCGGTCATCGATATAAAGCGGCGTCTCCTGGGACGTCCGATCTAAATTTGAGCAATCTGAGCGGGAGGTAACATCTGTGCAGTATCGCAGCGGTAAAGAAGTGCGCGATTTGTTCATCAAGTTCTGGGAGTCGCATGGCTGCCACCACTACAAGAGCTTTTCCCTGATCCCGGACGACCCGTCCCTGCTGTTCACGATCGCGGGAATGGTACCGTTCAAGAAGTATTATCTCGGCCTCGAAGAGCCGGAATACCCTCGTGCCGTCACGTCGCAGAAGTGCGTGCGCACCAACGACATCGAAAACGTCGGACACACGGCGCGTCACCACACGTTCTTCGAGATGCTGGGCAACTTCTCGTGGGGAGGCTATTTCAAGCGCGAATCGCTGACCTGGGGATGGGATTTCCTCACGAACGTGCTTGGGCTCGACGGCAGCCGCATGTATGCCTCGATCTTCAAGGACGATCAGGAAGCGTTCGACATCTGGACGAAGGAGATCGGCCTGCCTGAGTCGCATATCGTCTTCAACGGCGAGGACGAGAATTTCTGGTACATGGGACCTCAGGGACCGTGCGGCCCCGACTCCGAGATCATGTATGACCAGGGCGAGGAGTATTCATGCGGTCCTGACTGTCATCCCGGCTGCGACTGCGACCGCTTCCTCGAGATCTGGAACCACGTCTTCACGCAGTATGACCGTCAGGCTGACGGCAGCTACAAGCCCCTGCCCCGCAAGAACATCGACACGGGCATGGGCCTGGAGCGTCTGGTCTCTCTGATCCAGGGCGTGCGCAACGATTTTGAGACCGACCTGTTCACACCGATCATGAAAAAGGCCGGCGAGATCGCGGGCATCAAGTACGGTGACTCGGCGCAGGGCGACCTGGCTCTGAAGGTCATCTCCGACCATGTCCGCTCGGTGGCGTTCATGATCGCCGACGGCATCCTGCCTGCCAACGACGGCCAGGGCTACGTGCTGCGCCGTCTGCTGCGCCGCGCTGCCCGCTACGGACGTCTGATCGGCATCAACCGGCCGTTCATCAACGACGTGATCCCGACGGTCATCGCCGAGATGGGCGATCCGTACAGTGAGCTGATCGAAAACCGTCTGACGATCGAGAAGATCGTCGAGATCGAAGAGAACAGCTTCAGCAAGACGATCCGCCAGGGCAGCGAACTGCTTGACGTTGAGGTCAAAAACGCCCTTGCTTCCAATAAGAAGGTCATCAGCGGCGAAGCGGCGTTCCAGCTGTACGACACGTACGGCTTCCCTCTGGAGCTGACGAAGGAGATCTGCGAAGAGCGCGGCGTGACCGTCGACGAAGAGGCGTTCAAGGCTGAGATGGAGCGCCAGCGCGAACGCGCGCGCAGTTCCAGCAAGCAGATCGCCAACAATGTTATTAAGGGCAACGTGTTCAACGCACTGTTCAACGAATTTGGCGCGACGACGTTCGTCGGCTATGAAAAGGGCGAATGCGTCACGCGCGTGCGCGCTCTTGTGAAGGACGGCCAGAAGGTCGAGCGTCTTGCGGAAGGCGACGACGGCATGGTCCTTCTTGAGAGCAGTCCGTTCTACGCCGAGCGCGGCGGCCAGATCGGAGATACCGGTCTGATCCAGACCGATGGGGTGCTTGCGGTCGTCAAGGATTCGACGCATCCGTTCGGCGAGCTCAACATGCAGACGGTCACGGTGACGAAAGGCGAGCTGAAAGCCGGCCAGAGCGTGAACGCAGCTGTTGACATGGAGCGCCACCTGAGCATCGCCCGCAACCACACGGCAACGCACATCCTC
>JAGAYQ010000145.1 GCA_017940445.1 Pyramidobacter sp.
GTCTCTCTGCTCAACTTTGCCCTGCCGGGCACGGTCGTCGGCATCGCCTACGTCGTCGCGTTCAACAGCAAGCCGCTGATCCTCACGGGCACGGTGACGATCCTCATTGCCTCGTATGTGTTCCGGTACGACTCAGCCGGCATTCGCAATGTCATTGCCGCGCTGCAGCAGATCGATCCTTCGATCGAGGAGGCTTCAGCCAGTCTGGGAGCTTCGTCGGCGCGCACGTTCCGGAAGGTCACGCTGCCGCTCGTTCTGCCGGCGGTCCTGGCGGGGATGCGCTATCTGTTCATCCATTCGATGACGGCCATCAGCGCCACGATCTTCCTGGTTTCCGTACGCTGGAGCCTGATCACGACGCGCATTCTTGAGTGCATGACCGAGCTCCAGTTCGCACAGGCCTGCGCATTTTCGATCGTGCTGATCATTCTTGTCTTCATCGCCAGCGGATTCATGGCGCTTCTGGCAAAGCTGCTGTGCCGCACGGGCAATTCCGGAGGAGGCGTTCGTTAAATGTCTGTTTTGCTCACTTTGAATAATGTCAATAAAACCTTCATCAAGGACGGCGAAGAGTTCCACGCTGTCAGCGATGTCAATCTGTCGGTCAATACCGGCGAGTTCCTCACGTTCCTCGGCCCCTCCGGCTGCGGCAAGACGACCACGCTGAGAATGGTCGCGGGATTTGAGATGCCGACGACAGGAAGCATCCTCATGGGCGACCGCGACATCACCTACATGCCCGCCAACGAGCGCAATATCGGCTTCGTGTTCCAGAACTATGCCCTGTTCCCGCACATGAAAATCTTCGACAACGTCGCCTACGGGCTTCGCGTCCGCGGCGAAAGCAAGACCGATATCGCCCGCAAAGTGCGTGAAGGCCTGGCGCTCGTCGGCCTTGAAAAAGCCGAAGAGCGCTATCCCAATCAGCTTTCCGGCGGCGAGCAGCAGCGCGTCGCCCTCGCGCGCGTGCTGGTGCTCCGTCCTTCGCTGCTGCTGATGGACGAGCCGCTGTCCAACCTCGATGCCAAGCTGCGCATCCACATGCGGTCCGAGATCCGCCGTATCCAGCAGGAACTGTCGCTCACCTGCCTCTACGTCACTCATGACCAGAAAGAAGCGCTGACGATGTCCGACCGCATCATGGTCATGAACCGCGGCCGGATCGAGCAGGTCGGCACGCCGATGGAAATCTATGCCGATCCCGCCTCAGCATTCGTCGCCGACTTCATTGGTCAGGCCAACCTGATCCCGGGAACGCTCGTCGCTGAAGAAGGCGACATCGGCGTGTTCGAGTCGCACGGCGTGCGCGTGAAAGCCCGCCTCGGCCGCCAGACTCCTCCTGCTGTCGGCAAAGAGGCTCTGCTGATCGTCCGTCCTGAGAACCTCAGCTTTGCCGAAAGCGATAACGCGCTGCCAATCGTCGTTGAACACTGCCTGTTCGAGGGCGACCGGCTTGATTATCAGGCCCGCCTGGCCGCGGAAGGTGCCGCAGACAAGCTCGAAATGTCCGTCCCCTTCCTCCCCGGCACGCAGATCCATGCCGACGGAACGAACATCAAAGCTTCGTTCCAGCCTCACGGCGCCGTCATCATTGCCAAATAAGCACATTCACCAAACAGCAAAGGCCCTGCGGCAAAATTACCGCAGGGCCTTTTTATAAGCATGGGTCATTCACTCAGAGCGCGGCGCAAAATACAGTAGGCTGCGAGATCGTCGATGCAGCGCGGCGGCACGAGCAGTGAAACGGGAACAAGCCGCCGCAGGCCGGTCGGACGGTGCAGCTTCCAGTACAGATCGCGGGCTTCAAGCGTCGTATTTGTTTCCTGCACCAGTTCCGCATCAAGCTGCCAGGCAAGCAGCGTCTCAAGATACGCAGCATGACCGGTACCGTCGCCGCAGAATACCTTGCGCACGCGAAAGCCAAGCGGAACTTCGCCCTCGATCCTCCAGTCGATGAGTTTTTCCGGAGCCTCGGCGACGATCCGCGCAAAAAGTTCCAGCTCATCTGCCTGTACGATGCCCGACGCGCAGAACGCGCCGTTTTCCTCAGTCAGGGCCCAGCCGAATTTCTGCCGCCCCGGATCGATCCCCAGATACATTTTAACGATCTCCCTCTACGGTACTTGCCCAACGCGGATACAGCCAGATCAGCCATTGTTCCGGGTGCTCCAGGATCCAGGCGCTGATGCGGTCGTTGCACATGCGAAGCGCTGTTTCTTCATTTTTGCCAAAGACGTCGCCGCTCGGATCGGCCAGAGGCGGCTCAAAAATGATCGTATGCGTGAAGCCGTCCTCGTTTCTGATAATGTGCGTCGGCACCACGGCAGAGCCGAAACGCGCCGCCAGCTTGGCGATGCCGATCGGCGTGCTCGCCGGCTGCCCCAGGAAGGGCACGACCACGCCGTGCTCCTTCGCGTCCTGATCGTGAAGGATGCAGAGGATTTCACCGCTGCGCAGACAGCGGAGCGCACCTTTCAGCCCCTGCCCCTTCTGCACGTTATGCGCGCCGCCGAGGGCGCGGAGCTTCATGAGCAGATCGGTGATGCGCGAGTCGCGCTGATTGGCCGCGATCACGTTCAGAGGGAACCAGCGCGAGGTGTAGATGTTGGCGATCTCCCAGTTGTCGAGATGCCCCAGCAGCAGGATCACGCCCTTGCCGGCGTCGAGCGCATTCTGGAGATTCTCGCGTCCCCGGAAGGAAACGTATTTTTCGACACAGCCGGCGATCTTCGGCAGGCGCAGTGTTTCCGCCACCGCACGGCCGATATTGCGGTACGAGCCCAGAACGATGGCCCGGGCGGGAGTGACGCCGATGCTGAGCGTGCGCACACAGCGCTTTTCGGCTTTATCGACCTTGCTCTTGCACACCAGCCACATCACCCGCCCCAGGAAGTCACCGAGGCGGACCGCCGCTTTGTGCGGCAGGGCGCAGAAGATCTTTGAGAGCGCGCAGATAAGATACCAGTAAAAGTTCTGCACGAATGCCGCTCCTTTCTTTTGCGGATTTGAGCTTATTATAACACCGCCGTCCACGCTTTTGCACACAAAGTTACTTTTTTCCTGAGGAACTTCCGCCCGTCATGACACCGCGTCCGTAATGCCCGCGCGTGTACTTCCCGCCA
>JAGAYQ010000146.1 GCA_017940445.1 Pyramidobacter sp.
CACCGGCGACCTGATGGCCGAGCCCAGCACCGTCGGCGTGATGTACATGCTCAAGCTGAACCACCTTGTCGACGACAAGCTCCATGCCCGTTCCGTCGGCCCTTACAGCCTCATCACCCAGCAGCCGCTGGGCGGAAAGGCGCAGTTCGGCGGCCAGCGCTTCGGAGAGATGGAAGTCTGGGCCCTTCAGGGCTACGGCGCGTCGCATGTGCTTCAGGAAATGCTCACTGTCAAGTCGGACGATATCCGCGGCCGACTCAAGACCTATGAGCGCATCGTCAAGGGGCAGAACCTCACGCAGCCCGGCGTGCCCGAGAGCTTCAAGGTGCTCGTCAAGGAACTGGAAGGCCTTGGTCTGACTGTCGAGATCGACTACAGCGACGGCACTTCCGGTGCGCTTCAGATCGACGATGACGACGACGGTCCGCGCCGTCCGAGCGACATCGACAACATCTCGACCCGTGACCTGATGGGAGACTCATACCGCGACGACAGCGACGGTCCCGCCAGGGATGCGGCTGAAGGTGCCGAAGGCTCCGAAGACGTCTTCCCCGAAGAGATGACCGAAGTCCTTGTTCCTGAAGAAGCTGACGGGATGTCCTCGTCCGAAGATGAGGGGCAGGAGCTGGACGAGCAGTAATAAAAAACGGAGAAGGCCTCTTTGCCTTCTCCGCGGTGCGCGTCCTCTTTCCGTGTTTCGCTTTTTTGAATAGAAATGGAGTGGTTCTCCTTATGAATAAAGAAATCGTCGGAATCCGCCTGCGCCTTGCCAACCCCGATCAGATCAGGGCGCTGTCGCACGGCGAGGTCAAGAAGCCCGAGACGATCAACTACCGTACGCTTCGTCCTGAACGCGACGGACTGTTCTGCGAGCGCATCTTCGGACCCACGAAGAGCTTCGAGTGCGCCTGCGGCAAATACAAAAAGAGCGGTCCCAAGTTCAAGGGCGTCGTCTGCGACCGCTGCGGCGTCGAGGTGACCGACAACCGCGTGCGCCGCGAGCGCATGGGCCACATTGAGCTGGCTGCGCCCGTCGTGCACATCTGGTATCTGCGCGGCATTCCCAGCCGTCTCAGCCTGCTGCTTGGCACGCAGACGAAGATGCTGGAGCGCGTCGTCTACTTTGCGCCGCTGCGCAAGCGCGAGGCCGCCTACAAGGTCGTCATCGCCGGCAAGCGTACCGACCTGGCCGCAAAGGATGACATCATTTCCGACTCGGAAATGAAGGTCCACAAGCACTACGACCCTACCTTCAAGGCTGAACCGGCCTACCGCATCATTACGACCGATGATGTGCCGCTGACTGAGGGCGATGTCATCAGCGCGGCGCAGCTCAACAAGTTCCAGGCGGAGTGGGGCGAGGATTCGTTCACTGTCGAACCCGCGTACACGATCACTGCGCTCGACGGCGTCAAGGCCGACGAGGTGCCTGTGCTCACTGCTGAGGACGCATCTGCCGCAAGCGGCAGCGCGCCCAAGTGGAAGCCCGGCGACACGCTGTCCGAGACTGATCTCGCCGCCCTGCGCGAGAGCGGATCGGAAGTCGAGGCCGAGCGCCGCAAGAGCGGCACGCAGGACTGCTTCATCGTCACCTCGGTGACGCATCTGCCTTACAGCAAGGGACAGATCCTCTCCGAGTCGGAGCACAAGCTGTTCCAGGAGAAGTATCCCGACCGCTTCACGTCTCAGCCTGAGAGCGTCGTCATCGAAGATCCCTGCTATCTGATCATCAACGAGGGCGAGTCCGGCTTCAGCGATTCCGACATCATCATCGAGCGCGAGCAGCAGCTGTGCGCCGCCTACGATCCCAAGTTCAAGGCCGGCATCGGCGCCGAAGGCGTGCACGAAAAGCTCAGCTCCATGGATCTGCCGCATCTCGTTCAGGAGCTTCGCGAAGAGCTGTCCGAGACGACGGGGCAGAAGCGCCGCAAGATCGTCAAGCGCCTCCAGGTCGTCGAGGATTTCCGCAAGGGCGACTGCAAGCCTCAGTCGATGGTGCTCGAAGTGCTGCCCGTCATCCCGCCCGATCTGCGTCCCATGGTCCAGCTCGACGGCGGACGTTTTGCCACCTCCGACCTCAACGATCTCTACCGCCGCGTCATCAACCGTAACAACCGCCTCTGCAAGCTGAAGGAGCTCAAAGCGCCCGAGATCATCATCCGCAATGAAAAGCGCATGCTCCAGGAGTCGGTCGACGCTCTGATCGACAACGGCCGCATGGGCAAGGCCGTGCTCGGCGCGGGCAATCGTCCGCTCAAGAGTCTGTCTGACCTGCTGCGCGGCAAGAAGGGACGCTTCCGTCA
>JAGAYQ010000147.1 GCA_017940445.1 Pyramidobacter sp.
AGGGATATTTCAACCGCGGCGCCGCGCAGCAGGCAGCAGCCAGCGCCAGGACGCACAGCACGGTCCAGAGGGCGGGAACTGATTTGTTCTTCATGAATGCAGCCTCCTGAGTGATTCGTGATTCTTCCGCCAATTATACACGATAGCGAGGCCGTTTTCCGGCACGGGCAGCAAACGGGAAAACGGTCTCGCCCTTTGTGTTCGTATTAACTGATCAATCAGCGCTCATCAACTTATACTCATGCGTGTCATTGATCGTTTCGCTCATATTATCATACTTCGCAGCAATAAAGAAATCGCCTTCGTTCTCAAAAAATCATAAATGTTCTTAAATAATGACTTGCACAACGTTCATATTATGGTAAACTATTATTATCAAGGCTATGCTGGTTCAGCACGAAGCGTCTCGACGCTGTCCTTGTACCATACGGAAGGAGGAAGAAACATGAAAGGATTTGCAATGCTCAAGATCGGTGAGGTAGGCTGGATCGAGAAGGAACGTCCCGTCTGCGGCCCGATGGACGCGATCTGCCGTCCGCTGGCGATCGCCATCTGCACGTCGGACGTGCACACGGTGTGGGAGGGCGCGGTCGGCGACCGTCATAACATGATCCTCGGACACGAGGGCTGCGCCGAAGTGGTCGAAGTCGGCAGCATGGTGAAGGACTTCAAGCCCGGCGACAGGGTCCTCGTTCCCGCCATCACGCCCGACTGGAACTCGCTGGAAGCCCAGGGCGGCTATTCCATGCACTCCGGCGGGATGCTGGCCGGCTGGAAGTTCTCCAACTTCAAGGACGGGCTGGACGCTGAGTTCTTCCACGTCAACGACGCCGACGGCAACCTGGCGCACATGCCCGAGGGCATGACGCTGGAAGACGCCTGCATGCTTTCCGACATGGTGCCTACCGGCTTCCACGGCGTTGAGCTGGCCGACATCCAGTTCGGCGATACGGTGCTGGTGATCGGCATCGGTCCCGTCGGCCTGATGAGCGTGGCCGGCGCGCGCCTTCGCGGCGCTTCTCGGATCATCGCCGTCGGCACGCGTCCCAAGTGCGTGGAAGCGGCCAGGTTCTACGGCGCTGACGAGTTCATCAGCTACAAGAACGGCACGATCGAAGATCAGGTGCTGAAGATGACCGGCGGAGCCGGTGTCGACCGCGTCGTCGTCGCCGGCGGCGGCGTGCAGACTTTTGAATCCGCCGTCAAGGCCGTCAAGGCCGGCGGCAAGATCGGCAACGTGAACTATCTGGGCAGCGGCGACTACATCACCATCCCGCGCGTGGAATGGGGCGTTGGCATGGGGCACAAGCAGCTCGTCGGCGGTCTGATGCCCGGCGGCCGTCTGCGCATGGAAAAGCTGGGCGCGCTCGTCTCCTCCGGCAAGCTGGACGTGAGCAAGCTGACGACTCACGTGTTCCACGGCTGGGAACACATCCCCGAGGCGCTGCAGCTGATGAAGGACAAGCCCGCCGACCTGATCAAGCCCGTCGTGATCCTCGACAATAATCCGTAAAAGACGACAGAAACGAGGGCGGCCGCACAGGCCGCCTTCTTAATGCCGTTCTTCGCTAACGAAACCAGCCCTAATTGCGGCGCGGGCGCGCGATGAGCATTTTCGTCGCGCCAGAGCATGATGACTCATCAAACTGGGAGCAGACGATGAAAATACTGATCATTTCCGGTTTTCTCGGCGCGGGGAAGACGACGTTCATCAAGGAACTGATCCGCCGCACCGGGATCCAGCCGGTCATCCTTGAAAATGAATACGGTGAAAACAGCATCGACGCGATCGATCTGAAGCAGTCCCAGCCGGACAGCCGCGATCTGAAGATCCTGGAGTTCATGGAAGGCTGCGTCTGCTGCACCATGAAAGACAGCTTCGTCAATTCCGTGCTGACGGTCTTCACCGCGCTGGCTCCGGAATACCTGATCGTGGAGCCCACCGGCGTCGGCAAACTCAGCAATATCATGAACAATCTGGCTCCGATCCTGCACGGCAGCATCACCATGCTGCGCCCGGTCGTGGTGCTGTCGCCGCAGAATTACCGGCAGAACCTGGCCGAATGGCCGGAGCTGTACGGCGATCAGGTGCGGTCCGCGCAAACCGTCGTCTTTTCCAAAGGCGAACACGCGCCCGCCGAACTGCTGGAAGACGCGGCAGCCCACGTTCGCAAGCTCAATCCGGGAGCGCAGATCGTACAGGAGCACTACTCCACTCAGGATGACAGCTGGTGGAGATCGCTCCTCTGCCTGCCTGCCGAAGATCGCGCCGCCGCCGGCGAGAGCGGAGGCGGGCGCGCCCTGTCGCAGATCAGCCTCACCCGCGCCCGGCTGACCTGCCCCGCCGAGCTGATCCAATTACTGGAAGACTGCCTGCGCGGAGGATTCGGCCGCGTCGTCCGCGCCAAGGGGACCATCCCTGCGGGGAACGAAATGCTCCGCTTCGACCTTGCCGATGGCCTCTACGCCGTCACCGGCACAGAAGTGACGCAATGCCAGTGCGTCTTCATCGGCGAACAGCTGAACACGTCAAAACTGTGCCGCCGCCTGGGAACGACGCTTTTCAAAGAAGGCTGCCGCCCCCCGACCGCCCGCGCCCGCCAAAGACGCCCGCTGCGGAAAATCGCGAAGCGGCAACACGATCAGCGCTAATAGACAGAAAGAGCGAGATGCCTCACAAGGACATCTCGCTCTTTGTTTTTGAATACGATCCTCCGAAAAAAGGACCGCAGCTCAATCCCCTCGCGCCATTTTCGCCGCGGCGTCAAACTCTGCGATGACCGTTTGATCTGGGGCTTTTGTCAGCAGGCTCACAAGGACCGTCATGACGATGCCGACAATAAAGGCGGGCAGCAGCTCGTAGACGCCGAACACGCCGCCAAGCGGCTTGAGCAGGAACTTCCAGACGAAGATCGACACACCGCCGGCGACCATGCCGGCAAGCGCGCCGGCCATCGTGGTGCGCTTCCAGAACAGGGAGCAGATCACGATCGGTCCGAAGCCAGCGCCGAAGCCTGCCCACGCGAAGGCGACGATCCCAAAGACCGAACTGTCGGGGTTACGCGCAATGACAAAGCCGAGCACGGCGATCACAATGACCGTGAAACGAGCCGCAAGCATCCCCGCCCGCTCCGACAGTTTAATGCCCAGAGCTTCCTGCAAAATGTTCTGCGACACGCTCGACGAAGCAGCCAGCAACTGCGAGTCGGCCGTGGACATGGTGCTCGCCAGGATGCCGGAAAGGATCAGCCCTGCCATCAGCGACGCCAGCAGACCATGCTGCGACAAAAGATCAGCGATGCGGACGATGATCGTCTCCGTCCGCGAGCCGGAAAGCGTCTCGAGCGCGCCAACACCGGAGAGCGCCCTGCCGACGATGCCGATCAGGACGGCGACCGCCATGGCGACGACCACCCAGACCGAAGCCACGCGGCGCGAAATCTTCAGCTTGGAATCATCCTCGATAGCCATAAAGCGCAGCAGGATATGCGGCATTCCGAAATAGCCCAGCCCCCAGGCCAGCGTCGAGACGATCGTCAGGAAACCGTAAGGCGTCGCCGCGCCCGTCGCTTCGGAAAAACTTTCGCTCCAGGACAGGAAGCCAGGCAGCGACTGCGCGTTTTTTATAACCGCATCCATGCCTCCGGCCGAATTCGTCGCGAAAACAAGCGCGACGAGGATCGCAATCGTCATCACGATGCTCTGGATAAAGTCCGTGATCGAAGCGGCGAGGAAACCGCCGGAAGCCGTATAGCCGACGATCACGAAGGCCGAAACCATCATCGACGACAGGTAGTCCCAGCCGAACAGCGACGAGAACAGCTTGCCGCAGGCCGCAAAGCCTGACGCCGTATAGGGAATGAAAAACACGATGATGATCACCGCAGCGATTGCCGACAGCACGTTCTTTTCGTCATGAAACCGCCGTGAGAAGAACTGCGGCAGCGTGATCGACTTTGTGAGCTGCGTGTAGCAGCGCAGACGACGCGCCGTCAGCAGCCAGTTCAAATACGTGCCGGCTGCCAGCCCGACGACCGTCCAGCCTACGTCGGCCACGCCGGAAAGGTAGGCCAGCCCCGGCAGGCCCATCAGCAGGTAGCTCGACATATCGGAAGCCTCGGCGCTCATGGCGGTGACGAGAGGCCCCAGCTTACGTCCGCCCAGATAAAAATCGGCCGTCGACGCATTCTTGCGGGCGTAGTAGAACCCGATCCACAACATACCAAGCAAGTAAGCGCAAATCACAAATAAAATACTGATAAACGTGGCGTTCACAACGTTCCCCTCCTTGATCTTTAAAAAGATACTGGTTATTTTACCACAAAAAGACATCAGTACGTTAAAGCAGTTTCATAAAAAAATATAAAGGCGAACGCGCAGTTCGCCTTTCGTTTCGCGATCATTTTTTAATCGCGAAACAGAATCACAGCACAGCGCCGCAGGCACAAAGGTGATTGCGGCTCTCTCTTCTTATTGAAGAGCATACACCAAAAAATCGGCGCCGATCGCCGCCAGGACACACACCATCACCGGACATTTTTTCCAGGCCAGGACGGCCGCCACTCCCCCGCCGATCAGCCCGATCTCGGGCCGGGCGGCGTCTGCCGAAAGCACGCCGGGAAAGATCAGCGCCGCCATAGCCGTATAGGGGATCAGCCTAAGGAATTTTTCGACCTTCCTGCTGAAATGCATCTTCTCGATCAAGACAGCCGGAAGCGCACGGGGAATGTACGTCACAGCAGCCATTCCCAGGATCAGGAGCGTTATATTGACTTTATTCATCGCCCGTGCCCCCATCAAGATCGACAAAGAAAACGCCCGCTGCCGCGCAGACCAGGGTCGAAACGATCAGCGCCCAGCTTGAAGCCATCACCCGGGAAAGCGCCAGATTCACAAGCGCCGTGATGATCACGAGAACGCCAAGACGCAAATTTCCTTTCAGCCCCGGAATGAGGATCGCGATAAACATCGCGTACAGCGCAATACCCAGACTCGCCGACAAAATCGGCGGAAGCAGGCCGGACGCCAGCGCGCCGATCGCTGAACCGGCGATCCACGACGCATACGTCACCGTGATCAGGCCGAGGAAATACATCACCGTGCAGTTTTCCTCTTTGCCCGTGGTAAAAATCGCGAACGACTCGTCCGTCACGCCGAAGGCCGCCAGCAGCATGACAGGAACGCGGTCCTTCTTCATCCTGTTGACAACGCACGTACTCATGATCAGATGCCGCAGATTCAAAATGAACGTCGCCAGGATCATCGCAACGGCTCCGGCTCCCTGGACATACATCCCCACCGCCATCATCTGACTGGCTCCGGCAAAGACAGCCGCAGACATGAAGATCGTCTCGAACACGGAAAACCCCGCCTGCTGCGCCATGATCGCGTAGGCGATCCCCACCGGCACGAAGCCGAGGATGACGGGCACACCGGCTTTCAGTCCCGCTGCATACTGCTGCATTTTTGACGTTGTTTCACTCATAGAGTTCAACCTCCGACCATGCATTTATCAGTGAAATCTTTCGTGTTCTTTCGTCGCGCCCCCGCCGCGCTCACTTCTCCCCCATCAGCCACTCGGCTGCGTCGATCACTTTTATTCCCTCGTGCTGATACGGCGGCTGGTACGTGCGGGCGATCACGGTCTTCGGGTAGGCGTCTTTGATCGACAGCAGCGGCGCGACTTCTCGCGCAAACGTTTTCGGGTCCGTCACGTCCCAGGCGACCTGGATATATTCTTTTTCACCGCGGGCAATGCTCACGAAATCGACTTCCTTGCCGTAAAGCGAGCCGGCATATACTTCGCGCCCGCGGCGCAGGAGCTCGATGGCGACGATGTTTTCCAGGACGTGGCCGTAATCCATGTTCTTCGTGCCGAGGCGGGCGTATTTGAAGCTGTGGTCGCAGAGGTAATATTTGTCTTCGGATCGCAGATACCGTTTGCCGCGGATGTCGTACTTGCGCACACGGTAGAACGCGAACGCCTTGCATAAATAGTCGATGTACTTTGCGACTGTTTTGTGATCGACGTTTGTCCCCGCGGAATTCAGCGTTTTGGCGATCGAGTTCGCCGTCACCGGGCTGCCAACGGCGTCCATGAGGAAGTCGATCAGCCGATTCAGCAGCGGTTCGTTGCGGATTTTGTACTTGTTCACGATGTCGCGCACGATCAGGGCATCCAGCACTTCCTGACCGATATAGCGAGCCTTCTGCGCCTCGGTGCGGAACAGATACGAACCGGCCATGCCGCCGTCGGTCATATACTGCGTCAGCGCCGCATTGGGATTCTGCGGCTGAAAATAATCACAGTATTCGCGAAACGAAAACGGGAACACGTGCGTCTCGAACGTGCGGCCCACGAACAGTGTTGCCAGGTCGCTGCTTTGCAGGAACGCGTTGGAACCGGTGACGTAAATGTCGTACTTTTCCCGGGCGTGCAGGCTGTTCACAGCCTTTTCAAACGACGGGCACATCTGGATCTCGTCGATCATCACGTAGTTGTTCATGCCGGGCTCGTACCGTTCTTCGATGTAGCGTTCCAGCGAGTGATACTCAAGGAGCGCTTCGTGATCGGTCAGGTTGAAATTGACGTGGATCACGTTGGCACGATCGTCATCGGCCTGTACGCTCGCGATGAACGACTCCAGCAGTTTCGACTTGCCGCTTCTGCGCACGTCCGTGATGACTTTGATGTCGGGCGTGCCGGCTACACTTTTCAGCTCGTCAAGGTAAGCGGTTCTCTCGATCAGTTTTACCGTTTTTCACATCGCTGACAGTATTAGATGGGTGTATTATAGCTTTTCTAATCCCTAAATCCCCAAATTTTTGCTATTTAGGGTGCAAAATCAAATTCTATTCCCATATTTCGCAAAAAATTTCGTTTTTGGGAACAAGTGCAAAAACGAACGGACACAACCAGAGCCACACACATCACCCTGCGCACCGCCGCGCAAAAAAACAGCCGCGTCTCGCTTGACATTTCTTCAAACGGGACGCGGCATTTTCGAGTTTAGCTATCAACGTTTGTCGTTCATCTGATCAAGGCGGCTGCCCATGATGAGGATCATGTGGTGGATGTAGAACAGCAGGTCTTCGTCGCGGGGGGGATGGAGGTACACGGCTCCGGCGTAGGCGGTCAGGCCGCGTCGGACGGCGCTTTCAGTGCGCCAGTCGCAGACGATCAGTCTTCCGTCGCGCAGGGGCTCGGCCAGACTGAGGCCGGATCTCCAGCCGCCGGCGCGGGCCAGCGAGCGGATGCGGTACAGCTCGCCCGGCGTCGGGCTGCTCACGATCGCGCCGCTGGCGACGAAAAACTGACGGTAGATCTCGCTCAGGCACAGCACCCGCACGCCGGCAAAGCGCTTGCGGCCGGAGATGAGCACAGAGCGCAGGCGCGCGTTGAACTCGCCAAGCCGGCGCTGGAAGTAGCCGAATCGTTCGGGAACGATCGCACAGAGGGCGTTCATCACCTTCTGCGCGGTAAAGGGCAGGTTGGCGGGATCGCCGTAGAACTGCACGGGCGGAACGGTACGCGTCCCCGCGGGGAACAGGCAGAACAGCGGACGCTCGCGCTCGGTTTTGGTCATGCCGCGCCTGCGTCTGGCGGCGCCTGTGAAGTCGGCGTACTGCTTTTCGTCAAGGACGATCAGCGGCTTCTGCATCGCCGCAGCGCTCATCACGCGGGCGCGGGAGACGACGAGCTGATCGCGGGCGCCCCACGTCTGTGCGGACGACGTGCTCACGTAAGGGCCGCCGATGAACTGCACGAGCAGATCAAGCATGGGGTCGAGCACGAGCACCTTCTTCGCCTGGATCTTCGGCGCAGCCGCGGCGGCGCACGCCAGAGCGGCGTACAGCAGCAGGGCCGCGGCCAGTCGGATGGAGCGGCGCATCGTCAGCTTTTCTCGCAGATGACGGCTTCGTCCGTGCCGTCGAGCTCGGACACGCGCACTTCGACGGTCTCCTGCAGCGAGGTAGGAACGGCCTTGCCGAGATAATCGGGCTGGATGGGCAGTTCGCGATGGCCGCGGTCGATGAGGATGAGCAGCTGCACGCTCCCGGGACGGCCCAGATCGGCCAGAGCTTCGAGCGCGGCGCGGATGGTGCGGCCGGTGTAGAGCACGTCGTCGACGAGGACGATCTTTTTGCCGCTGATGTCCGCGGGCACAGAGGTGCTGTGAACGACGGGCTGGCCGCCGAGCAGGCGGATATCGTCGCGGTAGAGCGTGATGTCGAGCTCGCCCAGCGGCACTTTGACGCCTTCCGCTTCGCGCAGATACTCGCGCACGCGGGCAGCGAGATACACGCCGCGGCGCTGGATGCCGATGACAAGGAGGTTGTCGCAGCCGTGGTTGCGTTCGAGGATCTCGCTGCTCATGCGCCGCAGGGCACGCTCCATGTCGCCCGCAGTCATCACGCAGGCTTTTTCCCTGTTTTTCACGCGCCTCGCCTCCTTTCGCGCAGACGGCCGCAGGGGATTATTTTTTGTCGGGACGGCTGCCGGGTTTGATGGGCGGCGTACCGAGCTCGCGGCACAGGGGGCAGTCGTCGGGATCGTAGGTGGCAAACGACACTTTGAACAGCGACACAAGGTCGGGGCCCAGCTGCTGCGTGCCGCCGGAGCGGTCGACGATGCAGGCGGAGCCGACCCATTTGCAGCCGCCGGCGATCATGTGCTCGGCCGTCTCCTTGACGGAACCGCCGGTGGTGACCACGTCCTCGACGGCGACGAACGTCTTGCCGACGGGCATGGGGAAGCGGCGCAGCGTCATCGCGCCGTCCTGACGCTCGCAGAACAGGAAGGGAACGTCAAGTGCGCGCGCCACTTCGTGGCCGATGATAAGGCCGCCGAGCGCGGGCGAGACGATGAAGTCGGGCTTGAGATGCGCGATGCGCTTGGCGATCTCGCCGCCGGCAAACGCTGCGTACTTGGGGAAGCGCAGCAGCATGGCGCACTGCATGTAGTTGCCGCTGTGGCGGCCCGAGGTGAGCTTGAAGTGGCCCTCCAGCCACGCCTTGCTCTCGACGAGCATCTTCTTGAGCTGTTCCTGAACTTCCATATCGGTCATTTCCGGCATGACAATCCCTCCTCGATGGATTTGGCGATCTCGTCGACCGCCTTGCGGACATCGGGCGCCTTGTAGATGGGGCGGCCCATGACGATGTAATCGGCGCCGTTGCGGAACGCTTCGGCGGGCGTGGCGACGCGGCTCTGATCGTCGCCGCCGGCTACCAGACGCACGCCGGGCACCACTTTGAGCAGCGTGGGCGGCGTGACTTTGCACACTTCTGGCAGATCGAGCGGCGAGCAGACGAGGCCGTCCATGCCGCAGTCGCCGCACAGCCAGGCGCGCTTTTTGATGGCGGCTTCCATCGTGCAGCCGGGCGCGACTTCCTCCCAGCCTTTTTCGTCAAAGCTGGTCAGCACGGTGATGCCGAGCAGCTTCATCGTGCTGCCGAGGCGGTCACGGGCCGCGACGGACTCCTCCATCATGCGGCGGCCGCCGTCGGCGTGCAGCGTCAGGCAGAAGATGCCCATGTCGGCCAGCGCTTCCACGGCCAGGCGCACGGTGTTGGGGATGTCGTGCAGCTTGAGGTCGAGGAACAGCTTGAAGCCGTGATCGACGATCTCCTTCAGGAAATGCGCGCCGCCCTGGGCATAGAGCCGGGGGCCGATCTTGATGGCGTCAACGACGCCGGACAGCATGTCCATCGTCTGACGGGCTTCGCGCAGCGTGTTCAGGTCAAGCGCGGCAAACAGGGGCAGCGATTTGCGTTCAGTCATAACAGCAACTCCTCACATCTCTTTTTAATTAGTAATTAGTAATTAGTAATTACTTGCGATCTCCAATAGTTCCGAACAAAGGGCCTTACCGCGTCTCGCGGGCTTTGCCGACGAGTTCAGAAACGTTCTTCACGCCCCAGCGGGCAACGGCCGCTTCCAGACCTTCGTGGATGTCTTTGAGCACGCCGAATCCGGCGAACAGCGAAGCTCCCACTTCAACGGCGGCAGCCCCGGCCATGATCATCGCCAGCGCCGCGTCGGCAGAATCGACGCCGCCGCAGCCGATCACAGGGATCTTTACCGCGCCGGCCGCGTCCCAGACGACGCGCAGCGCCAGGGGGAAGACGGCAGGACCGGAAAGCCCGGCCACCCGGCGCGCAAACACCGGCACGCCGCGCTTGGTGTCGATCGCCATGCCCAGCCAGGTGTTGCTGGCAACAAGGGCACTCGCTCCTGCCAGCTCGGCCGCGCGCGCCACGGCGGGGATGTCGGGCGCCTGCGGCGTCAGCTTGACCCAGAGCGGGCCGTCCCATTTGGCGCGGGCCATCTCCGTGGCCTTGGCCGTCAGCCGGGCGTCCACGCCCCAGCTCATGCAGCCGTGATCGGTGTTCGGGCACGAGACGTTGAGCTCCACGCCGTCCACCATGTCCTTCACCTCGGCGACGCGGTCCATCATATAGGCCAGGTCTTCGTCGCTCTGCATGCAGATGTTCAGCATCACGGGCGTGCCGCGCTTTTTCAGCCCTTCGAGGCGATGGTCGATGAAACTGTCGATGCCCTCGTTCTGGAGGCCGATGCTGTTGAGGATGCCCGACGGCGTTTCCCATACGCGCGTGCCGGGATTGCCGAGACAGGGATCCTTCGTGATGGCCTTGGAGCAGATCGCGCCGACGTGACGGGCCAGATCGTCCTGCCACATGCCGTCTTCGTAGGCCCAGGTGCCCGAAGCGATCACGACGGGCACGCGCAGATCGACGCCGCCCGCATTGACGCGCAGCGAATCAGAGATGCAGCTCATCCCACTTCACCTCCCTGGCCTGGAAAACGGGACCGTCGATGCAGATGCGGCGCCGTCCGGTGGTCGTGTCGACGACGCAGCCGTAGCAGCCGCCGTAGCCGCAGCCCATGCGCTTTTCCAGGCTGACCTGGATGTCGTCGCACGAAGTTCCGTACTGATTGTACAGCGCTTTCATCATCGGGTTAGGGCCGCAGCAGACGAGCGAGACGCCGCTGAGGTCCTCGCCTTCCAGTCCGGCGATGGAAAATCCCCTGCGGCCGATAGAACCGTCGTCGCTGTACAGCACCATCTCGGGCGCACGGACCTGCACCCAGTCGGCAAAGCCCTTCCAGCTCGCGTTGCCGACGCCGAGGAAAAGCTTTTCAAAGCCGCCGATCTTCTTGCGCAGGAACAGCAGCGGCGCGATGCCCAGCGTTCCGGCAACGGCCCAGACGCGGCCGTGCCTGAAATCCTTGAAGTTTCCGCCAACGGGGCCGCGCACGGAAAAGACCTGTCCGACATCGCCGCCGGCGATCAGGTCGGTCCCCTGACCGACGACGCGGAACAGAACCTCGATGGTCCCCTTTGCCGCGTCGGCGTCGAGCACGCCAAGCGGGCGGCGCAGCAGCGGCGCGCTGCCGCGGGCCGGCTTGATCAGCACGAAATTGCCCGGCAGGGCCGCAGAAGCGATCTCGGGACATTCGAACGTGAGATGCCAGATGCCCGGCGACACTTCCTCCTTTGCGGCGAGGCGCGAATCATGATCGCGGATCACTCAGACTCCCCCTTGAAAAAAGGCTTGATCGGCCTGTCGGCCGAATGCGGCGGTGATCGAGAGATACAAAAACGTCCGCCGCAGTTTGGATTATTTTACCGCAGCGGACGTTTTTAGACAACCGATTGCAAACTATGGAAGCGCTGATAAAATACGCCATCTCCTGCGAAACGCTGCCCGAGGGGCTTCTCCAACGTACGTCAGTACGCTTCCGAAGCCCCTTGCGGACAGGTTTCTTCGGATCTGACGCATTTTCTCAGCGTTCCTGTGCACTAGTAAACTTCAGCATAATGTGAACGAATCAGCGCTCCCCATAACATTCAGCGCTTGTCGCAGACGATGCGTCCTCCGAGCAGGGTCATGAGCACCATGCCCCTGAGCGTGCGGCCGTTCCACGGACAGTTGCGCGCCTTCGACCTGAACTTGGTCGCGTCGACCAGCCATTCGCGCTCCGGATCGAACAGCACCAGATCGGCAGCGCAGCCGGGCGTCAGCGATACCTTCGGCAGATTGAAGATGCGGCGCGGCGCGGCGCTCATGCGGTCGATCAGGTCGATCAGCGGGAAGCCCTCGCGGTGATACAGCCAGTCGAGGCACGTCGCCAGAGCCGTTTCCAGCCCGATGATGCCGTTGGGCGCGGCGGCCATGCCTTTGGCTTTTTCCTCGGGGGTATGCGGCGCGTGGTCGGTCGCGATCACGTCGAGCAGGCCGCTCTTGACAGCCTCGCGGATCGCCTCGGCGTCGTCGGGAGTGCGCAGAGGCGGGCTCATCTTGGCGTTCGCACCGCACTCAAGCACCGCGCTCTCGTCGAGGAACATGTGGTGCGGCATGCCCTCGGCGGTGACGCGCACGCCGCGGGCTTTGGCAGCGGCGATGATCTCAGTGCCTCTGCGGGTGCTGACGTGCTGCGCGTGAACGTGTGCTCCCGTCTTTTCGGCGAAGAAGAGATCGCGCATCAGCATCAGCTCTTCCGCCAGTGCCGGCGTGCCGACCAGTCCCAGCTTGCGCGAGATCTCGCCGCGGTTCATCGAACGGTCGCCCTCGAAGCCCGGCGCTTCGCAGTGGACGCTGACAGGCAGCCCGACGGGAACGGACTTCTCCATCGCCTCGCAGAACAGCGCGCCGTCGGCGACAGTCAGGCCGTCGTCAGTCAGGCAGACCGCGCCCGCTTCCTTGAGCGCTGCGAAGTCGGTCAGTTCATGGCCTTTCAGTCCCTTCGTGACCGCGCCGGCGGGATAGATGCGGCAGTCCATGGTCCTGCTGCGTTCGATACAGTTGCTGATAGCCTCGGGCGAGTCGACGGCGGGCGTGGTATTGGCCATCGTCACAACGGCCGTGAAACCGCCGGCTGCCGCAGCCGCGCAGCCCGTCTCCAGCGTCTCCTTGGCGGTCTGGCCGGGGTCGCGGAAGTGGACGTGCAGATCGCACAGTCCGGGCGCGAGCACCGCGCCTTTGCAGTCGATCACGTCCGCGCCTTC
>JAGAYQ010000148.1 GCA_017940445.1 Pyramidobacter sp.
AGCTTGCTGATCACATGCTCGCCCTGATCGAGCGGCAGCATAATATGCCGTTGGTGCTCACCTGGATCATGAACGGCCTCGGATATGAAGACGTGCTGCGCAAGACGGAGCCGGCCGACTGGGAGGAGCGCGTGGAGAACGTGCGCGAGCTGCTTTCCATCGCGCCCGACGGTGAATCGCTGGCTGACGTGCTCGATCAGATCTCGCTGTACACCGACATGGACACGCAGAACGAAACACGCGATGCGGTCAACTTGTCATCGCTGCATGCTGCCAAGGGGCTTGAATTCCCCGTTGTTTTCATGGTCGGCATGGAGGAGGGGATGTTTCCCCACAGCCGCAGCTCTGACAGCGCTGAAGAGCTGGAGGAGGAGCGGCGTCTCTGCTATGTCGGCATGACGCGCGCAGAAGAGCGGCTTTATATGAGCGGCGCGAGGCGCCGGCGTCTGTTCGGCACCATCCTCACGGAAGGCTTTTCACGTTTCCTGGCTGAACTGCCTGACGAATGCACAGAGATCTACGAACAGAAGGAGGAACCTGATCGCTATGCGGGGCGCAGTTATCGTCCTTACGGGAGAACCTGGCGCTGGTAAATCGACGGCTGCCGGGTGGTTTGTGCGTCAGGGCGCAGCATTGCTCGACGCGGACGCGATCGTCCGCCAGATGTGGAACGGTGAGGAGCTGCCGGCACTGGCACGCGAGCGCTGGGGCAGCGCGGTATTTCTGCCTGATGGCACGATCGATAAAAGAGCTGTTTCAGCGCGAGTCTTTTCTGATGACGATGATTACAAATGGCTCTGCGGCGTGACGCATCCGCTTGTATACGCGCGGATGGAAGCGATGCTTCCTGACAGCGGCGTGACGGTGGCGGAGATCCCGATGTTCTTTGAAAATCCCCGTCCGTCATGGGCGGATAAAGTTCTGTTCCTTTATGCCGATTCTCAGGACAGAGCAGACCGAAACCGCTTCCGCGGACTTGACGAAAAGGAACTGGCACGACGGGAAAAGTTCTTTAAAAGCCGGGCAGAACGTTCAGCTCTCTCTGACTGGGCGATCTGCAACGACGGCAGCGTCGAGCAGCTGTTTGCCCGGCTGGAGCCTGTCTGGAACTGCATGAACGAGCTTGCCGCGCGGCGTGCTGGCTGCTGAAAGGTGTGAGGCGTATGAATCGATTCTTTTCCGACGTCGGGCGCGAGCTGCTTAGCCTGCTTCCCGCACTGCCCGCGGTCTTGTGGGCGATCTCTTTTCACGAGTTCTGTCATGGCTGGGTCGCATTGAAATGCGGTGACCGCACGGCGGAGCTTGAAGGACGGCTGACGCTCAACCCCCTGGCTCATTTTGATCCCTGGGGTGCCGTCTGTATGCTACTGTTCCAATTCGGCTGGGCCAAGCCGGTGCCTATCGATCCTCGGAATTTCCGCAATCCCAGGCGGGACATTCCCTTTGTGGCGCTGGCGGGGATCGCCGGCAACATCCTTTCGGCCGTTGTTTTCGGCCTGATCATCCGCGGCATGACACGCTGGATGCCGGAACTGTTCTGGACGAATTACGGTCTTCAGCGGGTACTGGTGATGTTCGTCCTCGTCGATCTCAATCTGGCGGTGTTCAATCTGCTGCCGATCCCGCCTCTTGACGGATCGAAAATGCTCTATTACTTCCTGCCGCTTCGGGTGGTCGAATCGCTTGACTGGCTCGAACGCTGGGGCTTCGTCATCCTCCTGGCGCTGATCTACCTGGGCGTGGTCAACGCTGTGATGTCGCCTGCCGTACGCTGGGCCTTCCGGCTGATCATCGGGTAAAGGCGGCGGATATGGATTTCCTCATTCAGACTCTCGGAACTTTGGTGCAGTTTGGCATCGGCTGGATCGGCTTTCGAGCGGCGAAGCGCCTGCATGTGCCATCTCCGGCGATCATTGGCGCGCTGACTGTGCTGGGAGCGATCAGCCTGGCCGGCGTTCATATCCCGTTCGTCCCGGCACCGGTCGCTTTTACGGCGAAAGTGCTGAGCGGTGTCATCTTAGGACAGAAGATCGACCGGAACACGATGGGCGAGATCAGAAAGATGGTCCGGCCGCTCTCGCTCAGTTCTGTATGGATCCTTGGCATTTCGATTCTGGCGGGGTTTATCCTGTTCGGTGCCGGCAGAGGGAGGCTTTCGATGATGACGTGTCTGGCCTCGTCTGCGGCCGGCGGCATTTCGGAGATGTCGATCTTCGCCATGTCAGTTGGTGCTGATGTGGGGATCGTTGCTTTTTTTCAGTCTGTACGGATCTTTGTCGTCTGCATGACGATCCCGTTTGTCACACGCTGGATGGCTGCCCGTCGGGCGGTGCCCGCCGAGCTTGCCTCAAATAAAGCTGCAAAGGCCGAAACGATGTCGCCGGGCGAGAAGGTTCTGTTTGTTCTGGTCGTCTGCGGCACGGCGTTTGCTTTTGCCGCTCTCGGTCTGCCTTCGCCGTACATGATCGGAGCAATGCTCGGCGCTGCGGGGATGAATCTATTCACGGGAAAGAATTTCCCTCTGCCGCGGTGGCTGCGTTCGATCGCTCAGATCTGTCTGAGCATCACGGTCGCCGTCACGCTTTCGCCGCGCACGGTAGAGCTTGCGGCTGAGCTGTTTTTGCCACTCCTCGTGTCGGTGGCGCTGATTCAGGCTATGTCGTTCGTGCTGGCATGGATTCTGAGCCGGATGTCTCACTGGGATGCCATGACACTGATGCTCGCCACCTGTCCCGGCGGCGTTTC
>JAGAYQ010000149.1 GCA_017940445.1 Pyramidobacter sp.
GCCGGCTTCGCGTCCGCGCCGCGGAAGAAGTAAATGCCGCCCTCGGAGCCCTGCATTTCCTCGGTCATATCGGGATCAACGAGGACCCAGGCCCAAAGCCCGTTGTCTGTGCCGTCCGTGCCGGCCCACTGCGCTTCTTCGTCCTCCAGCAGCGTCTCCTTGCCGCCGTCTACGCGGTAGACCTGCCTGTCCCTGAGAATGTAATCACCTTCTGCGGCACGGGCTGTTTCCCGGCACAGGATCGCCGTCAGCAGCACAGCGCCCAGCCACAACGCTTTTTTCATGTTCATCATCTCCACGTCCTTTCATGAAATCGTTAGGGCGACTCAGCGGTCTCCCGCCACCATAGAGAACAGTTCCTCATACGACAGTTCGGCGACGGGCGTTTCGCCGCTGTACCACCTGATGAACCCGCCACCGGCTCTGGCGCTTTGCCACACGTCAGGAGATTCCAGCGCCTTGAAGCGCAACGCCCCAAGGCATGATTTCATATCCAGCAGCACCTGGCTGCCGGATTCAAAATCCACCCAGATCAGGCCGTCGCGCAGAGGACGCACCCCCGCAATAGGCGTTCCGGCAGGCATGGCGCTCACCCCGCCGCAGGGATGGGGACGGTGAATTCCCTGTACTTGATTTTGTTTTCGCTGCCCCAGTCCTTAGGATCCTTCACGGAGCTCTCTGTGATGTCGAGCGTGCCGCCTTCGTGATCGACGCCGCTGATGATGTAATCTTTCGCCGGCGTGGCTTTTTGGATGACGGTCAGCTCGTTCTCCACAGAGTCGTACATCGCCGCCGAGCACCACCAATCGTCACCGGCTTTGCTGCGAGGGGCCTTTTTCGTGTCGATCATCGTAAAAACGAAACGGTGCGGATCGACCCAAAAGGCGTGTCCCGCCGAAACGAACGAGACCTTTTTGACAAAGCCCCGGCCCGCTTCGTCAAGGACATAATAACCGAGGTCCTGTCTGGCCTCTTCTCCATGGCAGATCAGCAGCTTCTCGCCAGAGGGAGAGAACTCCATCATGCAGGCGCCGGCGTGTTCCATCGGAAGGAAAAAAGCAGGCGCGTACTCTTCGCCGCGAAAGAAATAGACGCCGCTCTCCGAGCCTTTCATCCCGTCGGACAGATCGGGCTCGACAAGAAGCCACGACCACAGCCCCGCATCCGTTTTGGCGCTGTCGAAGGCCGCGTCCTCGACCAGAGTCTGCTTGCCGCCGGCAACACGGTAGACCTGATCGTCTCTGATGATGTAGTCTCCCACGGCTCCCCAAGCAGAAGCAGAACAGATCAGCAGAACAAGCGCGCACAGATACGCACTTTTTTTCATCATATCCGCCCCTTTCACAGATTCAGCGTTCTCGTTGTGCGAAGCCCCGAGGCGCTCACTTCACCACGAAATTGATCTTGGCTTTCCCGTCGGTGCCTACGCTGAGATGCCTGAAAGGCACTCTTTTGCCGCCGGACACTTTGCGGCCGCCTTTGGATTCAAAAGCGTTTTTCGGGTGGATCCAGCAGCTTTCGCCGTTTCCGCCTTTCGCCTCCCACACACGCTTGCCGCCCTTGGAC
>JAGAYQ010000150.1 GCA_017940445.1 Pyramidobacter sp.
GGCAAGGATCTCGCCGGCGCGGTAGAGGTGACGCACATAGGCGCGCGTGAAATTGCGGCACGCGTAACAGTCGCACTCGGCGTCGATCGGAGAAAAGTCCTCCGTGTATCTTGCGTTCTTGATGTTCATCTTGCCGTCGTGCGTGAAGACAGTGCCCGTCCTGCCGTTGCGGGTCGGCAGCACGCAGTCGAACATGTCGATGCCGCGCGCGATGCCCTCGATGAGATTGGCAGGATGCCCCACGCCCATCAGATAGCGGGGCTTTCCCGCAGGCATGTGCGGCATCAGCGCTTCGAGGCAGCGGTACATCTCAGCGTGACTCTCCCCCACCGACAGGCCGCCGATCGCATAGCCGGGGAAGTCCATCGCACTCAGCTCGTCAGCGCACGACGCACGCAGATCGTCAAACAGCCCGCCCTGGACGATGCCGAACTGCGCCTGATCGTCGCGGGTATGCGCAGCCTTGCAGCGTCCGGCCCAGCGCAGCGTGCGCTCGACGGCATCCTCGGCCTGCTTCCTCGTGCAGGGCAGCTCGACGCACTGGTCAAAGCACATGGCGATGTCGCTGCCCAGCTTTTCCTGGATCTCCGTCGCCAGCTCAGGCGTCATCATGTATTTGGTCCCGTCGAGGTGCGAGCGGAATTCGACGCCGTCGTCCATCACCTTGTTGATCTTGCCGAGCGAAAAAACCTGGAATCCGCCGCTGTCGGTAAGGATCGGCCGGTCCCAGTTCATGAAGCCGTGCAGCCCGCCCGCCTTCGCGATCAGGTCGGGACCGGGGCGCAAAAATAGATGATACGTGTTGGAGAGGATGATCTTCGCGTCGATCGTGCGCAGCTCGTCAGGACTCATCGACTTGACGGTGGCCTGCGTGCCGACAGGCATGAACACCGGCGTGGGGATCACGCCGTGAGGCGTGACGAACTCGCCGGCGCGCGCGCCCGTCTCGGGATCGACTGCGATCAAACGATATTCAAACATGCGTGCTCCTTTATTGAATCAGTAATGAGTAATTACTCATTGACTTCAAATCCCCAGAATTCCATGTTGTTCTTCCAGATCTGATCCACCGCGTCATCGAGGTCGAGGTCTTTGATCTCGGCGATCTTGCGGTAGACCAGAGGCACGTTGCAGGGCTCGTTGCGCGTGCCGCGGAACGGGACCGGCGCCATGTAGGGCGAATCCGTCTCGCAGAGGATCGATTCCAGCGGCAGAGCCGCGGCGATGTCACGCAGAGCTTGAGCGCTCTTGAACGTGATCATGCCGGTAAAGCCGATCTTCCAGCCCAGTTCGAGAGCGCGCTTCGCGTCTGCGGCCGAGCCGTTGAAGCAGTGCAGCACCGCGTGCTCGGGCGTAAGGTCCGGCGTCATCAGCTTCCAGAAATCGTCATAGGCGTCGCGCACGTGGAAGACCACCGTCTTGTTCAGCGCTTTGGCCGCCTCCAGCTGCGCGATGAGGCACGACTGCTGCACCTCGCGCGGTGAAAAATCGTAAAAGTAGTCCAGGCCGATCTCGCCCCAGGCACGGACCTCGGGGCTTTGGGCCAGTTCCAGCAGTTCTGGGGCGACCGCGTCAGGCATGGTGCGCGCCTCGTGAGGATGCACACCGACGACCGGGAACAGACCGTACTCGGCATAGGTGCGGCTCATCTCCACCGCTTCGATGCTGTCGGCCAGGTCGCTGCCGATCACCCCCATCTTCAGCACCCCGGCGGCACGGGCGCGCTCAAACACAGCGGCCGCCTCGCCGCGCAGATCGGCATTGTTGGGATGGCAATGACTGTCGATGTATTTCATTGATCTTTTCTCCTTCATAAAATTTCCGGCCAAGTTCCACATAGAACAAAGCGATCTTCACCGCCGGAAATTTTTCCTCATTCGCGTATAGTATAAGAAAAAAAGCGCGGTTTGGCAAATCGCGAGCGCACGTTCCCGTTTCGTCGATCCTGAACAGACCGCCCCGCGACAAAAACGCCGTTTGGTGTACAATCGGAACATGAACCGTAATTATTTCCATCATCAAGGAGGAACCACACCATGAACGAAGTGATGAAAGCCCTTCTGGAGCGCCGCAGCTGCAAGAAGTACAAGGCCGATCCGGTGCCGCAGGAGCTGATCGAGCAGGTGATCGAAGCCGGGCTGTACGCCGCCAGCGGCATGGGCAAGCAGTCCCCGATCGTCGTCGCCGTGACAGACAAGAAGCTGCGCGACCGTCTCAGCGAAGTGAACGCCGAGATCCGCGGCAACGCCGGACAGGACATGTTCTACGGCGCGCCCGCAGTGCTCGTCGTTCTGGCCGACAAGAGCGTGCCCACCGCCGTGTACGACGGCTCTGTCGCCATCGAGAACATGCTGCTGGCTGCCCATTCGCTGGGCCTCGGCAGCTGCTGGATCCACCGCGCCAAGCAGACGTTCGAGCTCGACGAGTTCAAAGCTTTGCTGAAAGACCTTGGCGTCGAGGGCGAATACGAGGGCGTCGGCAACTGCATCCTCGGCTGGGCCGCCGAGCCCGCCAAGCCCGCTGCGCCCCGCCGGGAAGGCCGCGTGTACTGGGTGAAGTAATCTCTTTCGCGATTCATTAAAAAGCTCATCGCGAAGCCGCGCCCCTAAAGAAACGCTGATTTAATCCCATTATGCCGAAATGAACCAGCGCACAGGAAACCAGAGAAAATGCGGCAAACCCAAAGAAACCTGTCCGCAAGGGGCGCGCCCGGGCGTACTGCCGTAACCCCAACGGAGCCCCTTCCTCCTGCGGGGGCAGCGTTTCGCAGGAGATGACGTATTTTATCAGCGTTTCATAAAAACACAGGCGAAAAGCACTGGAGCGTTTCCTCGCGCTTTTCGCCTGTGTTTTTGTTTTTTCAGTTGGCGTCGCCTTTCCCGGTCCAAACGGTGTACA
>JAGAYQ010000151.1 GCA_017940445.1 Pyramidobacter sp.
GGCGATCACCTGCTTTCTGGAAGCCGGTTCGTTCGAAGACGCGATCAAAAACGCCTTTGTTCTCAACGGCGACGTGGACACGCAGGCCGATATGGCAGGCGCCCTGGCCCAGGTCAGATTCGGCGTGCCGTTCGGGCTGAGAACGATGGCAGAACGCGCGATGGACGCCCGCATGAGGAGCATTTTATCCGTGTTCGAAAGCCGCTTTGTCAAAGTCTGAACGCGTGTGCTCCGACAGTCTTTTTCTGCATAATAATGCAAAACGGACAGGACGCTCCTTTCATGGCGTCCCGTCCGTTCTTTTCTCTGCCCGTTTCGCGTTCTTCCGGGATTTGCACTCGCAGCGCAAATTCCGCAATCAGAATAAAATTTCCATCCCGAGCCGTTCAATTCATTTTCAGGTCTTGCGCTTTTGCGGCATTGCGCTTAAAGTAACGCAGAAACATATTCTTATGACCTTCCTGGAAAGGTGGCTCCGAATGAACAACCTCCTGCTGCTCGACCGCGCTTCCGAATCGATCTTTGACCGCCCCGAGGCCGGCGAGCTTATCGACGAACTTGCAAACAAGGGCTACCGCGTTCTCCGTCCCGACCTGGACGAGAGCATCGTCACCGTGCTGGAGCAGTACCCCGAAGCCGGCGGCGTCCTCATCGACTGGGACACCCTCGGCGCAGAACTGTACGCTTCGATGGACGACCTCAACGAGCGGCTGCCGTTTTTCGCTCTGACCAGTGCAGAAGCCGCCCAACAGCTTGAGCCGCCCGATCCGAGCAAGCTCACGCTCGCATTCCTGCCCGTGCCCTGCCGCAACGCCGAGCGCGCCGCTGCCAAGATCGACCGCGCCGTGCGCCGCTATCAGGAGCTCCTGCTGCCGCCGTTCACGCGCGCACTGTTCAAGTTCGCCGAGGCGCGGAAGAACACCTTCTGCACCACCGGCCATCTGCTCGGCGCTGCCTTTCAGCATCACGCCATGGGCAAAGCCTATTACAACTTTTACGGCGCCAACACCTTCCGCGTCGACACCTCCGTCTCCGTGCCCGACATGGGCTCGCTGCTGGAGCACACCGGCGTGCACAAGGACGCCGAAACGCTGATTGCCAAAGCGTTCAACGCTGACCGCAGCTACATCGTCACCAACGGCACCTCGACCGCCAACAAGATCGCCGGCATGTACTGCGTTTCGCAGGGAGACACCGTCCTGATCGACCGCAACTGTCACAAGTCGGTCACACACCTGCTGATGATGTGCGACGTGGTGCCGATCTACCTGCTGCCCACCCGCAACGCTTATGGCATGATCGGCGGCATTCCTGCCTCCGAGTTCACCTCCGAGGCTATCCACGACAAGCTCTGCCACCGCGACGACGCCACCTGGCCCACCTACGCCGTCATCAGCGACAGCACCTACGACGGCCTGCTCTACGACTGCTCGTGGATCAAGGCCAATCTGCCCGTGAAAAACATCCATTTCGACAGCGCCTGGTCGCCCTACGCGCCGTTCAATCCCATCTACGAGAACAAATTCGGCATGTGCGGCGAGCCCACGCCGGGCAAGACCATCTTCGAGACGCAGTCAGCCCACAAGATGCTGGCATGCTTCGCTCAGGCCAGCTACGTCCACGTCAAGGGCGAGTTTGACGAGACCATCCTCGACGAAGTGTACATGATGCACACCACCACCTCCGCCAACTACCCGATCGTCGCCAGCGCCGAACTCGGCGCCGCGCTGATGACGGGCAACCAGGGACGCCGCCTGCTCCAGAATTCGATCGATCAGGCGATGGCCTTCCGCCGCGAGATGAAACGCCTCTACGAAGAGCGCGGCAACACCTGGTTCTTCAAGTGCTGGCAGCCCGACGACCTGAGCGAGACCAAGTGCTGGCCTATTTCGCGCGGCGAGCGCTGGCACGGATTCCTCGGCGCCGACGAAGACTTCAACTACGTCGATCCCATCCGCGTCTCTGTGCTCACGCCCGGCATGGACGCCACCGGCCAGCTGGAAAGCGAGGGCATTCCCGCCGCCGTCGTCGCCCGCTACCTCAACAACCACGGCGTCGTCACCGAGAAGACCGGACCGTATCACATGCTGTTCCTCTTCGCCCTCGGCGTTGACGAAAAGCGCGTTCAGGCGCTGCTGCGCGCGCTCAAGGACTTCAAGCGCGATTACGACAACGACGCGCCCATCCGCACTGCCATGCCCGACCTGTTCAAGCTCGATCCCGTATTCTACATGAACATGAC
>JAGAYQ010000152.1 GCA_017940445.1 Pyramidobacter sp.
GGAGACGGAAGCGCGTCTGCGGCGCTACGGGGCGCTGCTGTGCGCCATGAATGAGCGCGTGCGGCTTGTCGGGCCCCGCGATGAGACGACGCTGTGGAACGAGCATATCGTTGACTGTCTGAACGTGCTGCCGCTGCTGCCCGAGTCGGGAGCGGTCGTCGACGTGGGCACGGGCGGCGGGCTGCCGGGCGCAGTGCTGGCCATCTGCCGGCCATCTCAGGAATTTACGCTGCTCGACAGCCTCTCGCGCAAGACGAACGCCCTCAGCGCTATCGTCGATGAGCTGGGACTGGACAACGCGCGCGTGGTCTGCTCCCGCTCGGAGGACCTGGCATCCGGGAGCCGCGAGTCGTTTTCGTGCGCTGTCGTGCGCGCCGTCAGCGAAGCCGGCATCATCGCCGAATACCTCTCGCCGCTGGTCGCACCGGGCGGGAAGCTGATCGCGATGAAGGGCAGCTCTGTCGGCGACGAGCTGGCGCCTCTGGAAGGGCGCTGGGGCGAGCTCGGCCTGAAAGATCCCGTGACGTATGAGTACGAACAGAACGGACATGCCGCGTACATGCTCGTCTGGGAGAAGGCCGCGCCGTGTCCGGAAAAGTACCCGCGCCGTCCGGGGCGCGCCGAGAAAAAACTCTGGTGGAGGTGAAGCCGTTGATAACCATTGCAGTGATCAATCAGAAAGGCGGCGTCGGCAAGACGACCACCTGCGTCAACCTGGCCGCCGAGCTGGGCGCGATGCGCAAAAAGGTGCTCGTGGTCGACGCTGATCCGCAGGGCAACGCGTCGACAGGGCTGGGGTTTCAGTTCGACGACTCCAAGTCGCTGTACGACGTGCTCTCGGGAGGCGAGGAGCTGAAATGGGCGCTCCATTCGACGAGCGCGAAAAACGTCTCGCTGGTCGCCTCAAACATCAATCTCGTCGGTTTCGACCTGGAAATGAGCAGCGCGACGGGGCGCGAGTTCCTGCTCGCTCACGCGCTTGAACAGGCGCAGGACGATTTCGATGTGACGCTCATCGACTGCCCGCCGTCGCTGGGGCTGCTCACCGTCAACGCGCTGGCCGCCGCGTCGCGCCTGATCGTGCCCATGCAGTGCGAATATTATGCGATGCAGGGGCTCAGCCTGCTGGCCCACACCGTGCAGATGATCCGCGAGCGGGGCATCAACCCGGCCGCTCAGATCGACGCCATCCTGCTGACGATGTACAATCCCAATCTGCGCCTGACGCGCGAGATCGAAGCGCAGATCCGCGAAGTGTTCGGCACGCACGTCCTCAAAACCGTCATCCCGCGCAACGTCGATCTGGCCGCCGCCCCCGCGCAGGGGCTCGCCATCCGCGACTACGGCAGATCGAGCCGCGGCGGGGAAGCGTATCACGACCTGGCATTGGAGGTAAAAAGACTATGGCTGTAACGAAAAAATCAGCTTCACAAAAGAACGCGAAAGCCGCACCCAAAAGGAGCGCCGCCGCGAAATCGGCGCCGCTGATCGGTTCCGGCCGCGGCCTTGACGCGCTGATGGCCATCCAGAACGTGGCGCGCCCCGTGCAGAACAGCGAGACAGTCCGCATCGACGACATCGAGCCCGATCCCGGACAGCCCCGCAAGACGTTCGACGACGCCACGCTGGCCGAACTGGCCGAGTCGGTGAAGAACCACGGCCTGCTCCAGCCGATCATCGTCACCCCCGCGCCCGCGAAGAGCAAGAAGAAATACCGCATCGTCGCCGGCGAACGCCGCTATCATGCCTGCGTCAAAGCCGGGCTGCGCGAGGTGCCCGTGCGCGTCGTGCGCGGCGACGAGGGCGTGCTCAGCGAGATCGCCCTTGTGGAGAACCTTCAGCGTGAAGACCTCAATCCCCTCGAGACAGCCGCCGCCATCAAGCTGCTGATCGAAAAGCACGGCCTCACTCAGGAAAAAGCCGCCGAGCGCCTCGGCATCGCACGCACCGCTCTCGCCAACAAGCTGCGTCTGCTCCAGCTGCCCGAGCAGGTCCGTGCCGCCGTCGCCGAAGGCCGGCTCTCCGAAGGCCACGCCAAGGTGCTGCTCTCCCTCAAGGACAACGAGAAAAAACTGATCAAGCTGGCCGACGACTGCATCCGCCTGGGCTGGTCAGTGCGCACGCTGACGGTGAAGGCCGGCACCTCGAAGACCGTCAACGTGCTGTTCCAGGCCCCGCCGATCGAAGGCTGGAAGCCCAAAGGCATCGCCAGTCTGAACAGGAAGCTGGGTTTTGAGATCAGAGCCATGGCTCAGGGCGACGAAAACCGCCTGCTCCTCACAGGCCTGACGAGGGATCAGGTGCAGCGCATCTGCGACCTGCTCGACCGCGAGAGCGATGCGCTGGCTGCCGTCCCTGCACAGAAAGAACCGGCGGGTGCGGTGAGCACGGCCCCCGCAAAGCCGGCAGCGAAAAAGACAGCCAAGACAGCTGCCAAGACTGCCGCGAAGCGCTCCGCCAAGGGCAAAAAGAGCAAATGAAGACGCCCAACGTCAAAGACCTCGTCGTCTTCAGCCGCATCACCGGCGCGGCCCTGCTCGTCTGCGGCTATCTCATCGCCGGGCTGTATCTGGGACGTTGGTGCGCGGCGAAGGGCTGGCCGGGCTGGACAACGCCACTCTGCCTCCTCATCGGCCTGGCGGCGGCGCTTCTGTCGGGCGTGCGCGAGCTGAAAAGCATCCTCGCCATGATCCGCAAAGACGCCGAAGGAAAAAACTGACAGATCACAAGGAAACGCTGATTTAATCCTCTTATGCAGAATGAGACCAGCGCACAGGAAACCTGAGAAAATGCGTCAGATCCGAAGAAACCTGTCCGAAAGGGGCTTCGGAGGCGTACTTCCGTACGGTGGAGGAGCCCCTCGGGCAGCGTTTCGCAGGAGATGGCGTATTTTATCAGCGTTTCCCCCAGTTATCCACAACTTATCCACTTTTCCACCGCCGTGAAAGGCATACTTTTCGCCACTTGACAGAGGGACAAAGTCACTCACTCATCGTTCAAAAGAGATATTTTAGCGCGAAAAGCCGGTCATGTTTTCGTTAAAGCCCTGAAAACAGAGACTTTGACAAACAAATCGCCGATCCAGCAGCAACAAAACTTGGGAAAGTGACAGTCAGTTTGTGAACATAAAATTATTATTTTGATAACGAATCTTTCTTTCCCTGTCAGTTCGATCGATCCTCAAGACATCTTCTGCACCGCTTTCTAAAGCCCGTGAAAACGGCGTTCATTTTTTCGGCTCGAAGAAGATCAGCATACATCAGAGCAACTAATCACACCTGCTCACATTTTATCCACCACAGTTATCCACAAGGGTGAACAACTTTTCAAGAAAAGAGGAAAAACATGGAAACGTTAATGGCTCCCTGGAGATACAGCTACATCTGCTCGACGAAAAGCGGCGGCAAACAGTGCATTTTCTGCACCTTTCCCGCTGACGGCTGCGACGACAAAAAGCACTTCATCGTCTACCGCGGCACGACCTGCTTCGTCATCCTCAATGCCTACCCGTACAGCTCGGGACACTTGATGATCATCCCCTACCGCCACACCACCGACCTGAGCAGCTTCACGCGCGAGGAATCGCTTGAATTCCACGATCTGATCGCCAGGTCGATCGAATGTCTGAAGGGCGCGTTCCATCCCGACGGCTTCAACGTCGGCATCAACCTCGGCGCGGCCGCCGGCGCCGGCATCGACACGCATGTGCACTGCCACGTCGTGCCCCGCTGGAACGGCGACAGCAACTTCATGGGAGCGATCGGCGACACCAAAGTCGTGCCCATTTCCCTGGAGGAAACGTGGGAGCGCTGCCGGGCGAACTGGCGCTGACCTGTCTGCGCCCCGCCGCTCCGGCACTCTTCACGATCAAGGAAAAGCGCAGCGAGTTCATCGCCGCCCTCGTTCCCGCATCAACGCCGGAAGAGGCCCGCGCGGCGCTCGACGCTGTGCGCCAGAAGCACAAGCAGGCGACGCACAACTGTCCGGCCTGGCGGATCGGCTTTCCAACCGTCGAAGAATTCTCGTCCGATGACGGCGAGCCCTCAGGCACAGCGGGGCGGCCCATCCTCGGCTGCCTTCAGAAAGCCGGACTGTGCAACGCCGTCATCGTCGTGACGCGCTACTTCGGCGGCGTCAAGCTGGGCGTGCGCGGTCTGATCGACGCCTATTCGGCCGCTGCGGATGGCGTCATCGCTCAGACTGCGACCGAAACGGTGCGCCCGTTTCGTCAGCTGCTTCTGCGCAGCAGCTACGACCGCATCAGTTCCCTCTCGCACGCCCTGCGCAGTGCCGGCGTCAGCGACGAGCGCGTCAAAACTTCTTATGCGGAAGACGTCGCTGTGCAGGCGCTCGTCGAGCTGTCCCTCGAACCGCGTCTGCGCGAGCTGCTCGACAGCTACGACGCCA
>JAGAYQ010000016.1 GCA_017940445.1 Pyramidobacter sp.
ACAGCGCGCGCTGTCGTGTGGTCGCTGCGGCTGCCGGGCGCGCTCACGGCCATGTGCGTGGGAGCCTCTTTGGGGCTGGCGGGCGCGGTGATGCAGACCATCCTCGCCAATCCGCTGGCCAGTCCCTACACGCTCGGCGTCGGCGCGGGCGCGGCGTTCGGCGCTTCGCTGGCGATCGTGCTCGATCTCCGCATCGCTGCGCTGCCGCCTGAGTACACCGTGCCGGCACTCTCGTTCGCGTTCGCTTCTCTCGTCTGCGCGCTCGTCGCCGTGCTCGGACGGTCGCGCGGCAGCGGCTCGTCGGCGATGATCCTGGCCGGCATCGCGCTGCTGTTTCTGTTTCAGGCGCTGCAGGCGCTGCTCCAGTTTTTCGCCACCGAGGGCGATCTTCAGGCCATCGTCTTCTGGACGTTCGGCTCGCTGCAAAAGGCCGCCTGGCCCAAGCTGGCCGTTACAGGCGGCATCCTCGCCGTCTGCCTGCCGCTGACGCTGCGCGACGCCTGGCGCTACACGGCGCTGCTGCTCGGCGACGAAAAGGCGGAAAGTCTGGGCGTGAACACAGGCGCCCTGAAAACGCGCGCGTTCTTCATCGTCTCGCTGCTGACGGCCTCGGCAGTGTGCTTCACCGGCACGATCGGCTTTGTCGGCCTGGCCGGGCCGCATATCGCCCGCGCGCTGGCCGGCGACGACCAAAGGTTTTATCTGCCGCTGTCGTCGCTGTGCGGCGCGCTCATCCTCTGTGCCGCCTCCGCCGTCAGCAAGTCGGTCGTGAGCGGCGCGATCTTCCCCATCGGCGTGATCACGGCGCTCACGGGCGTGCCGTTTTTCTTCGCGCTGGTTTTGCGCGGGAGGCGATACCAATGACACTGCGCGTGCAGGACGTTTCATTCTCCTACGGCAAACGCGCCGTGCTCGAAGGCGTGACGTTCGAGGCAAAATCAGGCGAAGTCACGGCGATCCTCGGCGCCAACGCCGCCGGCAAATCGACCCTGTTGAAGTGCATTTCCGGCCGGCTGCGGCCGCGCGGTTCGATCGCCCTGAACGGCACGGAGATCGCGCGCATGTCGGCCCATGCCCGCGCGCACGCCATCGGCGCGATGGTACAGGACAGCGGCGAGCCGGCACGGCTGACGGTGATGGAGACAGTTCTGCTGGGCCGGCTCCACGCTCTGACGCTGAAAGTTGCCCCGGCTGAGCTGGAACGGGCACGCACTGTACTCGACCGGCTGCGCGTCGGCCATCTGTCCGCTCGTCTGCTGACGGAACTGAGCGGCGGTCAGCGCCGCATGGTCATGCTGGCACAGGCTCTGGCCGGCGACCCCAAGCTGCTGCTGCTCGACGAGCCGACGGCCAACCTCGATCTGCCCAACGAGCTCGAGGCACTGCGCATCGTGCGCGAGATGACGGCCGAAAAAAATCTGATCACCGTCGTCACGCTGCACGATCTGAACATGACCGCCCGCTTCGCCGACACCGTCGCGCTGATGCATGAAGGCCGCGTGATCCGCGTCGGCTGTCCCGAAGAAGCCCTCGCCCCCGAGGCGATCGAACAGGCCTACGGAGTGAAAACGCGCCGTGTTCCTGACGGCGGCCGGTTTGTGATCGTGCCGGAATAACTGTTCCACGTATAACAAAAAACGGCGGAACGCCGTGGGAAAATCCTCTCCCGGCGTTCCGCCGTTTTTGTTGTGCCGTATGTCGCGATGCCTACGCCGCTTCTTTTTCGGCGTATTTCTCCTCTGCCTTGCCGACGATGATCGTGCCGACCAGGTCGCCCAGGCAGTTGTTCGTCGTCGTGCCCATGTCGAACAGACGGTAGAACGCCGCGATGACGCCGACCACTTCGATCGGCAGGCCGGCCGACTGGACGACG
>JAGAYQ010000153.1 GCA_017940445.1 Pyramidobacter sp.
ATGTGAGCCATAATCGTTCTCCTTTCGGGCATGTGTTGTTATGGGCAACAACATCTTACCTGAAGTTGAACCTTATGGCTCGTTGTTCTTTTTACACCATTATAAGGGCATTACCCGTGTCCTCAAGCTCGATCAGTGATTTGAGCATCTTTATGTGTATGCACACGTTTTATACCAGCTTCACTTTTGTTTGATAAAGTGAAGGCGAGTGCGAGGAACTCGTTTGCACTTTCTCAGCCCTTGGGCGGCCGGTGTAAAAAATGAGACTGTTCTACAAATGCCGTGAAGGCAACAGCCGTGTTATTTTCTCGTGAAAGTCTCCATTTTTATGTGCTCACACACTTCTAACGAATACATTTTAGTCCGCTAAAGTGTTTCTGTTACGGTTCCGGGAAAATGGAGCGGACATCTGTGCGATAAAGCGCTGGATAACGTGCATGAAAAAGCGGCGGAAGCGCCGGGATTTATTCCCATGTGCTTCCGCCGTTTTCGTATACGTTTTTGACTTGTTGATGGGCTTTTGAACAAGAAAACAGCAAGGGCGTCGGTGACTGACGTTAATTAACGGCGTCAGTGCCGCTTTCTTGCTGTTCTGTTGCCGCCAGCGCGTTTTTCGCCGCGTCCTGCTCGGCAAGTTTGCGGCTGGGACCGGTGCCTTGGGACAGTTCGCGATCCCCGATAAGTGCGCGGACGGTAAAGAGGGGATTGTGCTCCGGGCCTTCGCGGCTGAGGAGCTCGTACCGCGGCGTTTCGCCGCCGCCTTCCTGGCAGCGCTGCTGCAAAGCGGTCTTTGCGTCGAGCTCGGGCGGACGTTTGCATTCTTCGGGGCGGGCATCTACGAAGGCCCGGGCGGCTTCCAGACCGCCGTCGATGTACAGCGCGCCGATGACGGCTTCGACCGCATCTCCGATCATGTTGACGCTGATGGCGTCCCGCGCGCCTTTGCCAGCCCGCAGGAGCGTATCCACGCCGATCGCACGGCCCCAGGCGGTGAGGGCTTCCTCGCGTACCAGCGACGAGCGCTGGCGTGTCAGTTCGCCTTCTCTGGCTGCTGCATGGACACGGAACAGCTCTTCGCTGACGATCACTTCCAGAACCGCGTCGCCCAGAAACTCCAGCCGTTCGTTCCAGAAGGGCAGCCCCAGTTCATGCGCGTAAGACGAATGCGTGAGGGCCTCGTCAAGAAGAGCCGGATCGGCAAATTCATGTCCGATCCGGCTCATAAAATCACGCAGCGAAGAGATCCGCGCGCGTTCGCGTTCGTTCATCAGCCTTCGTACTTGGAGAGGGCGAGGACGCCGTTATGTCCGCCGAAGCCGAAGTTGTTGACGAGGATGCGCTTGACGTTGGCGTCGTATTTTGTCTCGGCGACGACGTTGACGTTGCACTCGGGATCGGGCGTTTCGTAATTGCGGGTCTTGTGGACGATGCCCTCCTCAAAGGCCTGGAGCGAAGCGCACACGGCAATGCCGCCGGCAGCGCCGAGGGTATGGCCGAACAGCGACTTGGTGCTGGTGACGAGGGTGTCTTTTGCCTTGTCGCCAAGCAGCGTGTTGATGGCTTTGCTCTCCATGATCTCGTTGAGGTGGGTGGACGTGCCGTGAGCGTTGACGAGGTCGACGCCGTCCCAGCCGGACTGGCGCATGGCGATCTCCATCGCGCGGGCCGCACCGACGCCTTCGGGATCGGGGGCAGTGATGTGATACGCGTCGCAGGTGGCGCCGTAGCCGCTCAGGATGCCGTAGATGTGTGCGCCGCGCGCTTTGGCATGCTCAAGCTCTTCCAGCACGACAACGCCGGCGCCTTCGGCGACGACGAAGCCGCAGCGGTCCTTGTCGAAGGGGCGCGAGGCGTGCTCGGGGTCGTCGTTATGGGTGGAGCAGAGGGCCTTCATCGACGAGAATCCGGCCACGGTCAGCCCCATGACGCAGGCTTCAGCGCCACCGGCCAGCATCACGTCGGCATCGCCGCGCTGGATGGCGTATCCGGCTTCGCCGATGCTGTTGATGGACGAAGCGCAGGCGGTGACAAGGCACATGTTCGGGCCCTTGCAGCCGTACTTGATGGCGACGTAGGCCGAGACCATGTTGCTGATCATCATCGGGATGGCGAAGGGACCGACGTGGCGGGGGCCTTTGTCGCGCAGATCTCCGAAACCTTCAGAGCTGGTGTGCAGACCGCCCGTTCCGGAGCCCATGTACACGCCGAATCTCCACGGATCGACGCTTGCGGGATCGAGCTTGGAGTCTTCCATTGCCATGGTCGCGGCCGCAGTTGAAAACTGAATGACGCGGTCGGTACGCTTGGCGTCCTTTTTAGCCATGTAAAGAGAGGGGTCAAAGTCGCGGACCTCTCCCGCAATTTTCACGTTAAAGTCAGTCGCGTCGAACGCGGTGATCTTCGACACGCCATTTACGCCCGCTTCGAGGGCGCGCCAGTATTTCTCTTTGCCTATGCCGACGGGGCTGACCACGCCGAGCCCGGTGATCGCTACTCTACGATTCATTTCAATGATCTCCTTGACGCCTGGTGTGGGCGATTTCTCTCTGATGGTGCCTTGAAAATCGGGAGAGGAGCCGCAAAAGCGGCGGGCCTCCCCCGCAAAAATAACGCTGTGGTTCTGTTACTCTTCGATGCCGAGCTTGGCGGCAGCGTAGTTGATGGCTTCGCCGACGGTGGTGAGCTTCTCGGCGTCCTCATCGGGGATCTCGATGTCGAACTCTTCCTCGATGCCCATGATCAGCTCAACGATGTCAAGCGAATCGGCGCCGAGGTCTTCCACGAAGGAAGCACCGGGAACGATCTGATCCTTCTCAACGTCGAGACGGTCCTGGATGATCTGCTGCAGTTTCTCAAGAATTTCGGCCTTAGTCATTGCTAAAAGCACCTCCATAAATAATGCGCGTGTTCCAAGGGAACCGCTTTATGCCATTGTCATCCCGCCGTCGACGGCGAGAACTTGACCCGTGATATAAGAAGAACTATCCTGCGCGAAGAACGAAACGGCGTTCGCCACATCCTCAGGCGCGCCCTGGTGTCCCTGCGGGATGCCCGAAAGGATCGCCTGCTTGGCGGCATCGGGCAGAACTTTCGTCATGTCGGTGGCGATGTAGCCCGGGGCGACGCAGTTGACGGTCACGCCCTTGGCGGCGTACTCGCGCGCCACGCACTTGGAAAAGCCGATCACGCCGGCTTTCGCTGCACCGTAGTTGGCCTGTCCGGGATTGCCGGTCAGACCGACGACGGACGAGATGTTGATGATGCGTCCCCATTTGGCGCGGACCATGTTGCGAATAGCTTCGCGCGTGCAGAGGAACACTGACTTGAGATCAGCATCCAATACATTATCCCAGTCTGCGTCTTTCATTCTCATCAGCAGGCCGTCCTGAGTGCGTCCGGCGTTGTTGACGAGGATCTCGACGGGACCGAGAGCGTTTTTCACGTCTTCAAAGAGCTTCTTCACTGCTTCGGGATCGGAAACGTCGCCGGCAAATGCCTGTGCAGTTCCGCCCGCTGCGGTGATCTCCTCGACGAGAGCCTGAGCGGCTTCGGCCGAAGAGCGGTAGTTCACTGCCACGGCGCAGCCGTCTTCGGCAAGGCGTTTGGCGACGGCGCGGCCGATTCCGCGGCCAGCTCCTGTGACAAGCGCAACGCGTGCCATTGTTTACGCCTCCGTTTTCTGTTCCGCAAACGGAACGAACTTGTCAAGATCGGCAAAGGTCTCGATGTTCAGCACCGATGCTTTGCGCGCGATCTTCTTCACCATGCCGGAGAGGACCTTTCCGGCTCCCAGTTCGATAAAGCCTTCCACGCCTTCAGCAGCCATGCGCTCAATGCTCTCTACCCATCTGACAGGGCTGTAGGTCTGAGCGTACAGACCGTCGCGAATGGCTTTTACGTCGGTCACAGGATCGGCCGAAACGTTGGCGATCAGCGGGGCGCTGCCTGCTGACCAGCTGCATTTGTCCATCTCGACGGCCAGTTTGTCGGCCACCGGACGCATCAGCGAGCAGTGGAACGGAGCGCTCACTTTCAGCATCACCGAACGCTTGGCTCCGCGTTCCGAGGCAAGCGCCACGGCACGCTCCACGGCGCGGGCGTGACCGGAGATGACTGTCTGCACCGGGGTGTTGAAGTTTGCAGGCTCGCAGACCTCTCCTTGGGCGGCCTCTTCACAGACAGCGCGGACGGAATCCGCTTCCAGTCCGAGGATAGCCGCCATCGCGCCGACGCCCTGAGGCACGGCCTCCTGCATGAATGAGCCGCGCTTATGCACCAGCCGCACGCCGTCAGCAAGGGAAAGAACGCCGGAAGCGACCAGCGCCGTGTACTCGCCGAGGCTGTGACCGGCCACGAAAGCCGGCGCGGGCTTAATGCCCTTTTCTTCGAGAGCGCGCAGAACGGCGATCGACATCGTCAGGATCGCGGGCTGCGTGTAGGCCGTAAGGACGAGCTTGTCCTCCGGTCCGTTAAAGATGATGTCGCTGAGCGAAAATCCCAGCGCCGCGTCGGCTTCGTCAAAGACAGCCCTGGCGGCAGGCGATTTCTCGCACAGCTCCCTTCCCATGCCGACAGTCTGTGATCCCTGTCCGGGAAAAAGAAGCGCGTATTTCATTGTCAAGACTCCTTACTGAGCCTTGGCCCCCAGCTTTCTCAAAATCTCTTCCGCTTCGGAGACCATGCCCGTGATGATGTCGGCGCAGGGGCGAACGTCGTTCACCAGAGCAGCCGACTGGCCCGACATGACCGAGCCCATTTCCACATCGCCGTCAACAACAGCCGCGCGCAGGCGGCCGGTGCCGAGCTTTTCGATCTGCTCGTTGGGCGCGTGGTCGTACTCCAGCTTGAGGAATTCCTTCGTCAGCTTGTTCTCGATGCAGCGCACAGGGTGACCCGTGGGCGCGCCCGTAACAGCCGTGCAGCGCTCCTTTGCCTTAACGAGAGCGTTCTTATAGTTGGGATGGACCGTGCACTCCGTAGAGCAGACAAAACGCGTTCCCACCTGAACGCCCGCAGCGCCCATCGCAAAGGCTGCTGCCAGTCCGCGGCCGTCGACGATGCCGCCGGCGCAGACAACAGGAACATCTACTGCCTGAGCGACGAGCGGCGTGAGCACCATCGTCGTCAGCTCGCCGATATGACCGCCGGCCTCCATGCCCTCAGCCACGATCGCCTGCGCGCCCTGACGCACGGCGCGGATGGCGACGGCTGTTGAAGCGACGACGGGCATGATGATCGTGCCGAGCGGCTTGAGGCGCTCGATCACCTTGCCAGGACTGCCGGCGCCCGTGGTGAGCACCTTGACGCGGTACTTCGCAGCCAGCTCCACTGCGGCGGGAGCCGTGGGCGACATGAGCATGATGTTCATGCCGTAGGGCTTGTCCGTGAGTTCGCGGATCTTGATGAGTTCCTTTTCAAGAAGCTCGGGCGGGGTATTCCCCGCAGCGATGATTCCCAATCCTCCCGCGTTGCTGACCGCAGCGGCCAGTTCAGCGTTGGCGATCCAGGCCATCGCGCCCTGGATCACAGGATATTTGATTCCCAACAGATCTGTTAATTCTTTGCCGAGCATAATGAAAAATGGACCCCTTTCGGATATTACATTTGCAAAAAAGCGCCGTCACTGGCAGCGCCGTATTCCGTTCCTGATCTTCAGCGAAGCGTTGTGCCCGAACCGCTGCGGACCAGTTCCTCCGCGATGTCTGTTTTGATGCGTTCGAGCGCGCCGCGCTCCACAAAACCGGCTGCCACGCCGATCGCGTTGGCGATCGCCGGCGCTTTCGATCTGCCATGAGCCTTCACGACTGCGCCGTTGACGCCCATCAGAGCTGAGCCGCCGTATTTGTTGTAGTCAACCCGTGCTGCCAGCTTCTTCATCGAAGGGTACAGCAGCGCTGCGCCGGCCTTGGCCAGAAGCGACTCGTGGATCGTATCCATCACGAGCCCTTTGCAGAACTTGATCAGTCCTTCAAAAGACTTGAGCATGACATTGCCTGAGAAGCCGTCGCAGACGACCACGTCGGCGTCGCCCTGAGGCACGCGGTTGGCTTCGACGTAGCCGCCGAAGTTGATGGCATCCGTTTGACGCAAACGCTCGCGAGCCTCGACGATCACGTCGTCGCCCTTGATCTCTTCCGAACCGTTGGAAAGCAGACAGACGCGGGGAGTCGGCGTGAGCTTTTCTACGTCTTTCATGTAGATCGAGCCCATCAGCGCGAACTGGACGAGGTTGAGCGGCTTGCAGCGCACAGTCGCGCCTGCGTCGAGCAGAAAGACCGGCTTTTTCGTGGGAAGCAGAATGCCCAGGCCAGGACGCTCGATCCCTTTCAGACGGCCGACAACAAGCACACCGCCGGCGACGATCGCGCCCGTGCTGCCGGACGAAACGCAGCCCTGAGCCTCGCCGGAGCGGACCATCTCCATCGCCATTCTCATGCTGGAGTGTTTTTTGCTGCGGATCGCCTTCGTCGGAGGCTCGTCGGGATCGACCATCTCGTCCGTGTGGACGACGGTGATCCGGCGCTGCACTCCGGCGTCAGCTTTATCAAGATAAGGTGCGATGACGGCCTTGTCGCCGATCAGGGCAATCTCAAGACCGGGATTGGTCCTGCATGCTTCGATGGCTCCTGGACAGACGGCAGAAGCACCGTGATCTCCGCCCATTGCATCCACTGCGATAATCATATTCTTCCCTCGCTTTATTCCGAGTGTTTTCGCAAAGCGCCCGCGAGTTCTTCTGCGGATGAAAGCGTCCTGACGATGAAGCGTCCGACGTAGATCTCCCGGTCGCTGACGGTCGTGTGGACGCTGACGATGTACTTGTCGCCTTCGTGCGTGCCCACCTTTGCACGGGCCACAAGCCTGTCGCCGACGGCAGCCGGCGCGCTGTAGCGTCCGCGGAACGAATCGACGACGACAAGATCAGCTTCCACGACCGCGATTGCGAGCGTGCTCGCCTGGGCGTAGATGTACTGATCCCAGACCTGTTCCGTGTGACGGAAGGCCATGTCCTTCGTCGTCTGGAGCATGGACAGCGCCCAGACGTTAGGCTCCAGCCCCAGCAGCTCGCCGATAAACTCTTCCTGCTTCAGCGACCGCAGGCGGCTGACAGCGCGTTCCGCCATCTGGCGCGTGCGCTCGCGCAGCTCCGGCACGCCCAGCAGAGCGCGGTCGAGCCGGATCGTGCTCAGGCTCACTTTCAGCAGCCGGGCAAGGTCTTCGTCGGTATGGAGAGGATTCTGCTCGATCAGTGCTGTCAGTCTTTCGTGACGTTTCAGTTTTCCCGTCTTGGCAGTCATTTTCCTCCCCCGATTTTAAGACCAGATTGTAATATCAGCTCACGAACTAAGCGCAGTATAAAGAGTTTAGCCGCAAAGGTCAAGACGAAAGCGTCTGATCGATCATATTACTTATTTTCAAAAAACTTTTCCCTCGCTCGTCCTCATACAAAAAACTCCCGCGGAATGATTTCCACGGGAGTTTTTTGTCAACGCAGCTTATTCAGCCTTGTTTTCCGCTTCAGCGGGAGCCTTGTCGGCGGCGACCTTCATCACCTTGCGGCCGCGGTAGTAGCCGCAGGCGGGGCAGGCGCAGTAGGGCATGATCGTCTCGCCGCAGTGCGAGCACGTCGTCAGGCCGGGAGCCGTCTTCTCGCCGAGCCACTGGGAGAAGCGGTGGTGAGTTCTGCGATGGGACTGTCTGATCTTCGGGGTTGCCATGGTTATTTCCCTCCTTTGTGCTTTTCTTGTTCCAATAAATCTGCCAGAGCCAGAAAGCGCGGATCGGTCTGTTCGCCGCTCACGACCGCAGGAGCGCATTCGTCGGGACATTCCGCATATAGCGGCAGAGACTCGACGAGACATTCCCAGACGAGATCGGCGGCGTCAAGATTTGTCCCCAGCCGCGAGACCGGGAGCACCACCCTGTCAGAGTCGTAAAACTCTTCTTCTTCCTGACCCGTTCCAGCATCATCTGACTGCAAGATGTAAGAATACATGAAATCTTCCTGAATTGCAACCGTCAGAGGCGCGCAACATCTGCGGCATTCTGCCGCAACTTCCCCTTCGATCTTGATAAAAACATCGACACCTTGAGGCAATCGCTGCGTCTCGACCGTCACATTCAGAGGCTTCGTCAGCGGAAATTCCAGTCCGCCGCGCGAAACAGGCTCGTTCAGTTCGACTGTCCAGGAGCGGGTGATTTTCTCCGAGGCGTCTTTGCCGTCGGGCACGGGAACGACGAATTTCCAGTCCGAGGGCCGTTCGGTCAGCGCCATCTCATTCGCTCCTTTCCGGGATCGTGATGCTAAAACGCCAGTTCCTTCGTGTCGCGGGCGATGACGAGCTCCTCGTTGGTGGGGATGACGATTACCTTCACCTTGGAGTCGTCAGCGCTGATCACGCGCTCCTCGCCGCGGAAGTTGTTCTTGGAGTAGTCCATCTTCACGCCAAGGAACTCAAGTCCCTCAGTCACCATCTGGCGGGTAGTGGCGCTGTTCTCGCCGATGCCGGCGGTGAAGACGATGGCGTCAACGCCGCCCATAGCAGCCGCGTAGGCGCCGATGTACTTCTTGACGCTGTAGGTGAGCATCTTATAGGCCAGCGTGCACTTGGCGTCGCCCTTGTTCATGCCGTCCTCAACGTCGCGAAGGTCGCCGGAAACACCGGAAACGCCGAGCAGTCCGCTCTCCTTGTTGAGCATCTTGTCGGTCTTTTCGGCGCCTTCCTTCTGGGCGATGAACGTGATCACGCTGGGATCGACATCGCCGGAGCGGGTGCCCATGACAACGCCGGGAAGGGGCGTGAAGCCCATCGACGTATCGACGCACTTGCCGTGATCGACGGCGGCGACAGAGCTGCCGTTGCCAAGGTGGCAGGTGATGATCTTCAGCTCGCTCATCGGCTTGCCGAGCAGCTCAGCGCAGCGGGCGGAAACGAAGCGGTGGCTGGTGCCGTGGAAGCCATAGCGGCGCACGTGATCTTCCTTATAATAACGCTCGGGGATCGCGTAGCGGAACGCATAGTCGGGCATCGTCTGATGGAACGCAGTGTCGAACACGCCGACCTGGGGAACCTTGGGCAGAGCGGCGGTGATGGCCTCGATGCCGATGATGTTGGCGGGGTTGTGGAGCGGGGCCAGCGGGATGCAGCGCTTCAGAGCGTCCATCACGGCGGGCGTGATCTTCACGGAGGTGGCGAACTCCTCGCCGGCGTGGACGACGCGGTGGCCGACGGCCGCCAGCTCGTCAAGGCTCTTCAGAACGCCGACTTTGGCGTCAAGCAGGGACTTGAGCACGAGGTCGACGGCGACCTTGTGATCGGGGATGGGCGTCTCGGTGACAACGGCATCCATGCCGGTCTTGGTGTGCTTGAGGCGCGAACCGTCGATGCCGATGCGCTCCACAAGGCCCTTGGCCAGCACGGACTCATTGTCCATGTCGAACACCTGATACTTGAGAGAGGAACTGCCGCAGTTGATAACGAGAATCTTCACTGAAAAAACCTCCTTGACGTAATCGACGCTCTGTCGTATATCAAAAACTATCAATCAACCTCCGCCGTCCTCGGCGGACGCACAGAGGAGCATTGCCGAAAAATGGAAAAAGTCATCGGCATCACGGCCGAATACAATCCTTTTCACCAAGGCCACCAGTACCAGCTGCGCATGCTGAAACAGGCACACCCTGACGCGCTTATCATCGTGACACTTTCAGGCTCGTTCGTTCAGCGGGGAACGCCTGCGATGCTCGACGCCTGGACGCGTGCCGAGATGGCCGTTCGCTGCGGCGTTGATCTTGCGATCGAACTGCCGCTGCCGTTCTGCTGTCACAATGCCGGCGTTTTCGCAGACGCTTCTGTGGCGCTGCTGAAAGCCTGCGCCTGCGTTTCCGCCATTTCCTTCGGGATGGAGGACGATGCGGAACTGCTGCGCAGAATCTCACATATTTTAGTTCAGGAATCGTCAGCTTTCAAGACTCAATTACAGGATTTTTTAAAAAAAGGCTTTTCTTACGCTCAGGCACGGGCCGAAGCGGCAGAATCATTATGTCCCGGCGCCAAAGATCTGCTGGGGAAGCCCAACAATTCGCTGGCGGCGGCCTATGCCGAAAGCGCGCTGAGGCAGAACGCCAATTTTGAGCTCCTGCCCCTGCGCCGGACCGGCGCAGGCTACTGCGACACGTCCAGTGAACACGGGATCATGAGCGCTACAGGCATCCGTGCTGCGCTGGCAGACGGGTGCACTGAGAAAGCCTTCGCTGCCATGCCCGAAGAGAGCGCTGCGATGCTGCGTGAACAGCTTGCCGCAAAACGCGTTTTTCTCGACGAGGCACCTCTGTGGCGAGCTCTGCGTCTGCTGCTGCTGCGCGCGACGCCGGAAACGCTGCGAGGATATGCCGGCGTCAGTGAAGGCATCGAGCATCGCCTGCTGGCGGCGCTGCCGGAGTGCGATAATTTCGCCCAGTATGTCGAAGCTGTTTCGACACGCCGCTATCCGCGCTCACGCGTGCGCAGGATGCTCATCTGGCTGCTTCTGGGGATCACAAAAGAAGATGACGCGCTTTTTCAGTCGCGCGGACCTGCTTATATCCGGCCGCTGGCAATGTCTGAACGGGGCCGTTCGCTCTTGAAGAGCATACGTGAATGCGGAACGCTGCCCGTCGTGTCTAAGCCGGCTGCGCTGGGCAGTGACGCTTATGCGCGGCGCGTTTTTCAGCTCGGACTGCGGGGCTCGGCTATCCGCGAAAGCTTCCTTCCCTGTCCTGACTGGCGGCGCGAGCTTTCAGCCGTTCCGTACATCGCAGCCAGTTAGGACTTCGCAGCGGCTCCTTCGCCCTGGAAACGCTCTACGAGCTTTTTGTACACGTTGGGCGGCACCATGCTGCGCACCTCGCCGCCGAGGCGAAAAACGTCCTTGAGCGTGTGGCTGGACAAAAATGAATATTTCGCGTCGGTGACGATGAACAGCGTTTCCATCTCCGGCTCCAGCTTGCGGTTCATCAGCGCCATCTGAAACTCGTATTCAAAGTCGGACAGAGCGCGCAGACCGCGGATGACGATGCTGCTTTTCCTCTGCCGAAGAAAATCGACGAGCAGCCCAGTGAACGAGTTCACCGTCACGTTTGGCAGGTGGGCGAGCGCTTCTCGCGCCATCTCAACGCGCTCTTCAAGCGTGAAGGCGCTCTGCTTGCTTGAATTGACCAGCACTGACACTTCTACTTCGTCGAACAGCGCGGCGGCGCGCTCGGCGATAAATACGTGGCCGTTGGTGATCGGGTCGAACGACCCGGGGTAGATCGCTTTATGCTTGTACATGTTCCGTCTCCTTCAGCTTGAGGAAATCGAGCACCGAGATGCCGTACCGCCGTTCGTCGACGAGCTCCCAGGGCGTGTTTTCGAGCATAAGGGGCTCGCTCTCAGACCGTTCGATGACGATCACGCCGTCAGACTTGAGCAGACCGGCGTGAACGGCCAGGATGCCCGGCAGCTCGCTCATCCACTTCATCTCATAGGGCGGATCGGCAAAGATCACGTCGAAGCTCATATTTCGCTTTTCGCACCAGTTCAGCGCCCGGCGCACATCCATGCACAGCTGTATGTGACTCGTATCGCCAAGCGTGCGCCGGATCGCTGATGCGCGTTCACGCACCAGCTCAACTGTGACGATCGACGCGCCGCGCTTGCGCGCCTCGGCCGCCACGCGCCCTGTGCCTGAGAAAAGGTCAAGGAAGCTCATCCCGTGCAGCGGTCCGAGGATGCTGAACAGGGCCCCGAGCGTTTTGCCCGTTGTCGGCCGGACTTCTTTCACTGCTTTTGCAGCCTCCGCGCGGCGTCCTCGATCGCAAAGCGCACCGACGGCGTCAGATAGGGGAGGAACACGCCGTCCAGCTTGACGAGCGTGCATTCAGGGCGCTCGACGATCTTCAGATAAAACTTCTGCTCGTACCCTGAATCGGAACAGATCGTCTCTTCCAGAAGCGTGCCGTCAGTGGCGGCAAAACCGCCGCGGAACGCCCAGTGCGAGTCCTCTCCGTGACGGCCCCGGGCACAGCCCGTCTGTCCCGTCACCGTTTCGTTCAGC
>JAGAYQ010000154.1 GCA_017940445.1 Pyramidobacter sp.
CGTTCTACTATCATTTTCGCGACAAAAACGACCTGCTGATGTCGTTCATCAGCGGGCCGTTTTACGGAAGCGAGGCGCTGAAAACGCCGGTCGGGCAGATCGCCGACCGGATCGTCGAGCTGTACATGCGCTTGGTGGGGCGCTACATGGAACTGGGGCTGGGCTTTATGAAGAGCTTTTATGCAACGGACAATCAGTCGCTCTCAGCCTACATGAGCGAGCGCGATGGAGCTTTTGAGCCCGACACGGTCATGGCTCAGAGCGAGGAGGAACTGCGCGCGGCCCGCGAGGCGGGCGTGGTGCGGGCAGACGCGGATGTCCACCTGATCGGCAGAGATCTGTGCACGATCGTCAAGGGCTGCGTGTTCGAGTGGTGCCTGACGGGCGGGACGATCGATGCCGAAGCAGTCCTGCGCCGGATCGTCGGGGCCTATATGCAGACGTATCTGGCTGGATAAAAATAATGGTTTACTGACGAAACATCATTCGCTGCCGGTCGGTGTCTTTTCGCCGCGGCGCTTTTTCGCGGCGCGGTGCTTGCGGCTGGCGGCATTCATGATGTTGATATAGACCTGCATCACCTTGTGGAATGCTTCGATCTCCTCAGGCGTGCAGTCGCGGCGCAGGTACTGATAGGTCTTGATAAGCGTGCGCTCGTCAAAGTCGGCGTGCGCGGTGCAGAGCTTTTTGCCGCTGGGCGTGAGGAAGAGGAGCTGGCGCTTGGCATCCTGCTTGTCGGCGACGCGGATGATGTAGCCGCCGGCTTCCAGCTTTTTCGTGATGCGGCTGATGTAGCCTTTGCTGCGGTGGAAGACATCGACGAGATCGACCGAGCAGATGCCCGGTTCGCTGTCGATCTTTGCCAGCAGATGCACTTCGTTCATCGTCAGGTTCTCCGTCCAGCCGTAGTTGCGCGGCGTAGACTCGTACTGCGAGAAGAGGTCGACGAATTCATACAGGATCTGCGCGCGTTCGAGCAGCTGCTGCGAGGTGACGATAGTTTCTTCATGTGACAACGGCGTGCTGTTCATGGTCATGACCTTTCTGGTAGCGTGATTTTTACGCGGTATTATACGCGAAACTGGCCGAATTGTGTACTGGCCGAAAGATACATATTATGTCGGAATCATCGTATGAAAACGCGCACCATGCGAAAATTTTGCAGCATGGCGCGCGTGAAAAATTTTTTTCATTTTTCGGTAGTTGACAGAGTAAACAATCATGATGTAGAATCCCAACCATACGAAGCGCTTCAAATTAACAGAGTGTAATTTTTCAGGAGGTGTCTTATGGACCTGGAACAGTTTTACGTCCAGAGCCGGCGCGGCACGAACTCGATGAAATGGGACGCGCTGGAGACCAAATTCAGCAGCGCTGACCTGCTGCCGCTCTGGGTGGCCGATATGGATTTCCGTGCGCCTGAGTGCGTGAGAGAAGCTTTGAAAAAAGCAGTCGATTACAATGTTTACGGCTATTTCATGCCGCCGGCAAGCTACAAGCAGGCGTTTATCGACTGGGAGAAAAAGTACCACGGTCTGAGCGTGCAGCCTGAGTGGATCAAGTTCGCGCCGGGGATCGTGACGGGCATCTTCTGGCTGATGCACACGTTTACCCGGAAAGGCGACGCCTGCCTGGTGCTGACGCCGTCGTACTATCCGTTCATGGAGGCGGTGGAGCACACC
>JAGAYQ010000155.1 GCA_017940445.1 Pyramidobacter sp.
AAGCCGACGTTGGAGAGGGTGGCGGTGAAGAAGCTGGAGCCGATGCGGGGAACGTTCACCTCACCGGTCTCGATCATCTTCATGCCGGCGGCGATCTTGTCCGCGTCGAGCCAGACGGTGACGCCGGTGGTGAAGATGATCATGGCGATCGTGACTGGGCCGAGCACGCCGAGCACCTCGACCAGACGGTCGAGCCCCATCACGACGGTCCCGCCGATCAGAACGGCCAGCAGCAGCGCGCCGCCCCAGGCGGGAAGCCCCCACTGCGTGTGCGCGGTCGATGCCGCGCCGCCGTGCATGATGATCAGCGACAGATAGAGGAACGCGGTCGCGTACAGGTCGTACAGCGCGCCAGCCCGGCGTCCGCAGAAGTGATAGAACACGTCCTTGCCGTGCGTCAGCTGCTTTTGCGCGCCGGCTTTGGCACAGCTGCGAAGGGCGTAGGTAAACAGGACGAAGAAGCAGGCGACGAACAGAAACGACTGCCGGCCATACGCCGCGCAGAACTGCATGACCTCCTGGCCCGTAGCGAAGCCCGCTCCGATGTAGGACGCGATCAGCGACCCCATCAGGACGAGCGTCTCTTTGAACGAAAACGGCTGCGCTTTCATGCCGAACCAATCTCCTTTAAGTGAATGATGAAATGAAGGCTGCTCCCCGAAGAGAACAACGAGGCGCAGCCTTCGTATTCAATTATGATACTACTTTTTCGTGATCGCGGACACGACGATCAGCAGGACCACCGAGACGGGGAAGGCAACGAGCACCGTGGCAAGACCGTAGGGCTGCCCGGCAACCTGCCAGCCGATCGTCAGAGCCGTGCCGCCCACCATCGAGGCGATGCCGCCCCACTTGGTGACCTTCTCGGGGCAGACGACCGTCGCCAGCAGCGCGGGCGTGATGCCGGCGCCGACGACCGTGCTCGCCCAGTACTGAATGGCGAGGATGCTGGGGAAGAAGTTGAGCAGGATCAGCGACGCGACGCCGAAGATCACGATGCAGAGCTTGGTCACGAAGACGACCTGCGACTCGGGAGCGTCCTTCTTGAAGTGGGTGTACACGTCAGTGGCGATGTTCGTAGCGCCTGCCAGCAGATACGAGTTGCCCGTGGTGAGGATGAAGCCCGTGCAGGAAGCCATCATCAGACCGCCGACCACCCAGGGGAACACTGTGGACAGAGCGATGAATGACTGCGAGGGGATGATGTTGCTGCCGAAGTAGAGACGGCCGACATAGCTGAGGAGAGACACCGAAGGCAGAACGATGATGGTCCCGAGAGCCCAGCCGATCATGCCGACCTGGACGCTCTTGTCTTCCTTGGCGGCTGCCATGCGCTGGTACAGGTTCTGATCGCCGAGAGCAAGCAGAAAGCCGGGCGCGTAATTGGCCAGGTAATCCTTGGCCGTCCAGCCGGCCGTGAACGTCAGCCCCTTGGGAGCGAGCTTGGCGGTGCGCTCAAGCACCCAGTCCCAGCCGCCGATGTTGTTGTAAACGTACACGCCGGCAAAGGCCAGACCGAAGAGCATGATGATGACGGAAAACGCGTCGATCTTGACGACCGAGCTGAGGCCGCCGGAAGCCGCGGCGATGATGACGAACACGCAAGCGATGACCGTCATCGTCTCAATATCGAAGCCCGTCGTGGCGTTGAGCACGATGCCCATGGCGCGCAGCTGATAAGAAACGATCGAGAAGCTGGCCAGAGCGATGACCACAGCGGAGATGACACGTGCCCCGGTGCCGTAGCTGTCCTCGATCAGAGCAGCCGTCGTGATCTTGCCGCGCTTGCGGACCAGAGGTCCGATGGCGAACAGGATAACGATCGCAAGGATGCTGCCGGAGGCGTAGCAGATGGAGGGGAAGAGGCCGGCCGTGTAGGAGATCACGCTGATGCTGCCGGCGACCGCGCCGCCGCCCATCCACGAAGCCATGAACGTGGCCATGAGCACGAACGAGCCCAGCCCCTTGCCGGCCAGCGCGAATTCCTTGATGCTCTTGCGGTTTTCTTTGGTGCGCGACAGATAGGCGAAAACGAAGACGACGAGGAAGTACAGAGCGATGACGATCAGCATCTTCGGCTGAGGGACCATTTTTGCGAATTCCATAGAGAAAACTCCTTTCAGAATTTGAATGAATGACCTGATGACTTATTTGCCGCGGATGATCTTGTCGATCTCGGCGACGCGCTCATCGCTGACGTTGAACTTGGGCCAGGTGCCGACCCACAGCGTGGTGTACTTGATCTGATCGACCACTTCCTTGAGCTTGGCGACCTGCTCGTCGCTGTCGTTGTAGCCCTTCACCAGCAGCACGCGGAGCGTGAACTTGCCCTTGTACTGGTGGCTGAAGCGGATCATGCTCTCCGTCTGCTTGGCGGCGGAGAACTGGCTCTCGACGCGGGGACGGTGGATCAGCTTGAACGTGTCTTCGTCAACGAAGCAGAAGCCGGCGATCATCTCCTCGAACTTGAGCGACGTCTCGATGTGCCCCTCGACGCCGAGCAGGTAGCAGTTGGTGATCAGACGCGCCGCGCAGCCGTGCTTGTGGATCAGGTCGACGACCTCGCCCAGGTGCGGATTGGTGAGCGGGTCGCCCTGACCGGCCGTGACCTCGACGATGTCGGGCTTTTCGGCGATGATGCGCTCTTCCAGCCCTTTGAGCGAATCCTCGATGGGGCCGAAGTCGTGCCATTCGCCCTGATACTTCGTCTGTCCCAGGTTGCAGATCTGGCAGTTGAAGATGCACGCCTTTTCCGGGTTGATCATGACCGACAAAACCTTGCGGTCGTCGGCATTCGCCTTGACGAACTCATACTGCTTGTACTTGAAGTAATCCATGCTGAATCCTCCGATCCAATTTGTGAACTGCTGCTCACCAAAACAAATTGCGCCCTCTGCCGCGTCCCGCGCGGACAGAAGAGTTTTTGCCGCTGTTGAAGCTTGTCTCGATCGACTGATTGATAAGTTGATAAGTCATTTTCGGTGGCGCTAAAATACCACGCCATTTTCATCCTGTCAAGGGACATTTTTGAAGACGGAGCTTAAAGCGCAGAGATGCCGCTGCGATCAGGTGCGGTGGATGCAGACACCAGATTGCGGATACGAAAAAAGCCGGTCCGCGCGCGGATCGGCTTTTGCTGGACGGAAAGATGAGAAGCTACAGCATCATGACTTTTCGCTGCTTGCCCTCGGCATAGACGAAATAATAGGCGATAGGACGCTCCTGCGTGTCGTGAACTTCGATAGAAAAACGCAGCACGGGCGAACCTTCGGGAAGGCCCAGCAGCTTTGCGACGTCGGCGGGGCACAGCGCCGGCTCGGAAGAGACGACGCTCTTGCCGAGGGTGATGCCGCACT
>JAGAYQ010000156.1 GCA_017940445.1 Pyramidobacter sp.
TCTTCGGCGAGCACCGCCCGGCCCGCATCGTCGTGCCCGTGCCGGCACTTCACTTCGGCTGCCTCGTCGAGATCGAGGCCGTGGCCGAACTGAGCGGCGCCCAGCGGTGAGCAAACGATGACCGTACCAGGCGCTCCTCAGGTCGAGATCGGGAAGGAGCATTGCGCATTTGCGTTTGATCCTTCCGCGCATCCGGCTGCTTCTGCCCGGTCAGGGCAGATCGTCCGCTTTCACTGCCGCGACTGCTACGATGAGCAGATCGACCATGACGGCAAGGAGTTTTCTCAGCTTGACATGAAGCGCAACAATCCCGTCACCGGCCCGCTGTACATTGAAGGAGCTGAACCGGGCGACGCGCTGAAGATCGAGATCATCTCCATAGAGCCTGAAGAAGCGGGCGTGATGTGCGTGCGCACCAGCAAAGGCGTGTATCAGGTGGAAGGCTGTCACTGCCGCCGTTTCCCTGTGAAAAACGACGTCGTTTTCTTCGACGCCGGCATTGAGATCCCCGTACAGCCGATGATCGGCGTGATCGGGACGTGTCCGGCCATTGCTGAAGACACTCAGTCGCCCGGCGAGCACGGGGGCAATCTTGACATGCGTGACCTTGGCGCAGGCGCGACGCTTTACCTTCCAGTGTTCGTGCCGGGCGCGCTGCTCTCCGTCGGCGATCTTCATGCGGTGCAGGGGGACGGAGAGACGGCTATCTGCGCGATGGAGGTGAGCGGAACAGTGACGCTGCGCGTCGAGCTCATCAAAGGCGGCACCCTGTTCCCCATGCCCTTCATCGTCACCCGGGATGCGCATTGCGCCCTGGCGGCGCATGAGTCGCTTGACGTCTGTTCTGTTGAGGCAGCCAGGCGAATGCACGGCTGGCTGATAAAGGCATACGAGCTGACCGACGCTCAGGCTGCCATGCTGCTGTCCCTGTGCGGAAATCTGCGCATCACGCAGGTCGTCAATCCCCGCAAGGGCTGCGCCATGGAACTGCCTCAAACGATTCTCAACCAGTTGAAAGCGAGGAAATAAAATGACTGAATTTGTCTGTTCCAAATGCGGACACCGTGAGCCGGTGAGCACCCGCAAGCCGAAGTGTGACTGCGGCGGCCTCTGGAAACTTGATTACAACCCGCCGAAGTTTGACGAGAACCTGATCGATAAAAGCGAGTGGAGTATCTTCCGCTACCGCGCCTTCATGCCCCTTGAGGACGAGACCTGGCGCAGCGTCACGATGGGGGAGGGGATGACGCCGATCATCCCGTTCGACGACGATCTGATGCTGAAAATGGACTACTTCATGCCCACGCTGTCGTTCAAGGACCGCGGTGCGGCCGTGCTTGTGACGCACTGCAAGTCGATCGGCGTAAAGTCATGCGTGCAGGATTCCAGCGGCAACGCCGGCAACAGCGTAGCTGCATACAGCGGCAGAGCCGGCATCGAGTGCGGCATCTTCGTTCCTGAGGGCGCTTCGCCCGGAAAGATCGACATGATCCGCGCTCACGGCGCCACCTGCACCGTCGTTCCCGGCGCGCGCGACCACTGTGCCGACGTGTGCCGCGCCAAAGTACGCGACAAAGGCGCCTACTACGCTAACCATGTCTACAATCCCTATTTCTACCAGGGTACAAAGACCTACATTTACGAGATCTGGGAGCAGCTGCGCCGCATCCCGCAGCACATCTTCCTGCCGCTTGGCAACGGAACGCTGTTTTTGGGCGGGCTGTACGGGCTTGAGCATCTGGCAAGCAGCGGCGTGATCGATAAAATGCCCACCGTCGTCGCTATTCAGACTGAAAACTGCGCGCCGTTTGCGAAGGCCAAGGAGCTTGGCCTGCACGATGTGCCCGATATCGACGTAAAGCCCACGCTCGCTGAGGGCATCGCGATCGGCAAGCCGATGCGCGCGCCTGAGATTCTGGACCTGATCTACAAATACGATATTGAGATCGTCACCATCCCCGAGGCCGACATCCTGCCCGCGCGCGCCGCTTTGGCCCGCCGCGGCGTGTATGCCGAGCACACCACCGCCGGCAACTATGCCGCCTATCTGCGCTATGTGCAGCTGCACGGCCGTGCGCCCGACAGCCTGATCACGATGTGCGGCGCGGGGCTCAAATCCGATCACTGAGCAAAACAACGCAAAAGAGGGCACCGCGCTGGGAGTCACGCCGGCGCGGTGCCCTCTTTCATTTTCAGCAGGATTGGGGTAATATAAATAAATATGGCGCGCTTCCCGCGCCGCAAACGACAAAGTACAAAGGGGAATTTTTATGAGCAGCGATACAGTACAGACAAAACCGGCAGAACTCAGCCGCGACGCGGTCATCATCCGAACCAGCGTCGTCGGCATTGTCACGAACATTTTTCTGGCGGCGTTCAAAGCCGTCATCGGCATCGCTTCCAACTCGATCGCCGTCATCCTTGACGCGGTGAACAACCTCTCTGACGCGCTGTCGTCGATCATCACGATCGTCGGTACCAAGCTTGCAGGCAAGCTGCCGGACAAGAAGCACCCGCTCGGCTATGGCCGTATCGAATACCTCAGCGCCCTGATCGTCTCCGGCATCGTGCTTTATGCCGGCATCACTGCCGCGGTCGAGTCGGTGAAAAAGATCATCCATCCGGAAAAGCCCGATTACAGCGCCGTTTCGCTCGTCATCATCGCCGTGGCGGTCGTCGTCAAGATCGTGCTGGGGCGTTATGTGAAGAAAAAAGGCGAGGCGGTGAATTCTGAGGCGCTGGTCGCTTCCGGCACGGACGCGCTGTCCGATGCCGTGCTGTCGGCCTCCGTGCTCGCTTCGGCGGTCGTCTATCTGGCCAGCGGCATTTCGCTGGAAGCGTGGGTGGGCGCGGTCATCTCGGTCATGATCATCAGATCCGGCATCGAGATGATCAGCGAGACGCTGGACAAGGTCCTCGGAACGCGCGCCGACCGTGAGACGACCAGCCGGATCAAGCAGCTCCTGACGGAA
>JAGAYQ010000157.1 GCA_017940445.1 Pyramidobacter sp.
CAGCGATGACATGATCGCCGCGATGGACCGCGAAGCCGACGAGCTGCTGGACGAGGTCCGCAGCCGCAACGGCGAGTAGCGGAGATTCAAGTTCAAAGCCAGCACGAAGACACAAAGGCCCAAAGACACAAAGAAGAAAATAAAAAATTCCGCACGGCATAGTTTTTTTCTGCCGTGCGGAATTTTTTAGTGAACGTGTTCTTTTGCTTCGGCGAGGAACGCCTTAAAATTCGTTTTTCTTAGGGCCTTTGTGTCTTCGTGTCTTTGTGCTGGCTTTGAATTTTAACGAATTTGCTCTAATCCCGCGTCACGCCGTGGCGCTTGAGAAAGTCACGGATCAGCCAGCCGGCGACGGTGATCGTGCCGGGGACGTTTTGCGGCACCTCGTCGGGCGCGAACCATCCGGCTTTTTCGATCTCGACGCCGTCGGCGTGCAGCTCGCCGCTTTTCCATCTGGCACGGGCGGCCAGCATCAGCGAGCGGGGGAACGGCCAGTACTGGCTGTACAGGTATTCGATGCTGTCGCGGTCGACTTCGATGCCCACTTCCTCGCGCACCTCGCGCACGATCGCGTCCTCGATCGACTCGCCGACTTCGAGAAACCCGGCCAGCACGCTGTAGCGGCCCGTCTTGTTCATCTTGTTGACGGCCAGAAGCAGCTTGCCGTCTCGCTCCACGGCAACGATCATGGCCGGACAGATGACGGGAAAGAGCATGTGCCCGCACTTGGGGCATTTCATCGCGCGCTCGTCGGCGGGCGACTGCACCATCTTCGTGCCGCAACGGCCGCAGTACTGAGCCTGCGCCTTCCAGTCCATCAGCCCCCAGGCGGTTGACATGGCTTTGAAGGCTTCCATGCCGAAGCGCTCGCCGAAGGCGCGGCGGTCGACCGCCTCCCAGCCCTCCGGCAGAACGGCGTCGCGAGCTACGCGCCCCCATGAACAGCCGCGCGGCTCAAGCGAGCCGAACGATCCGAAATCGGCCAGCGGCAGTGCCGCCGCCTGCTGGGCATCGGGCAGCTCGCCGCGGAAAAAGAGCAGACTGCCGCCCTGGAAAATAAACGCTGCGTTTTCTTTAACCATTCAGTCCAAACCAGGCTTTCGCGACCCACACGGCCAGCATCGCTGCAAGCGACACGCCGATGGTCATCAGCACCATTTCGACGAAGACGATGAAATACGTCTCCTGACGCACGACGGAGGCAAAAAACGCCAGCAGCGCCAGCACAGCCGCGGCGGCAAGCAGGCTGGCCATCATCGAGCCCCAGGCGCCGCCGCCGTAGAAGAACGGAGCGACGAGCAGTACCGAGGCGATCACGCCCAGCACAAATGCGCTGAACGCGGCGCCGGCGGGACGCTGACGGCCCGTAGCGGCCTTCTGCGATGAATAGCCGGTCACGGCCGCAGCGAGCGCGGCGGCAACGCCGGTGCAGAATCCCGCGACAGCCACTGCGCGCTTGTCGTTGAGCGCGGTGATAAATCCCGCCAGCGAACCGGTGATCAGCAGCACGGCGCTGTACAGCCCCGTGACGATGGAGCCGATGCCGCGCAGACCTTCCAGATTGATGACTTCGCGGAGCTGGATGCGGTGCTTTTCGCCGCTTTCGCTGACAGACGCGGCTTCGGGGATCTCGTCAGCCGTTGCGGCAAAGTAGGGGCGCGCTTCGGCCTCGCCCGCTTCCAGACGGCTGATCACGAACGAGCTGCCGAACAGGCGGGAGAGCAGACGCCAGCCCCACACCTTGAGCAGCGGCGCTTTGCCCTTTTTGTCGGTCCAGCGCGAAAGCGTCTCAGCGTTCACGCTCTTTTCGCCTGCGACGCGCATCAGCATCTCGCCGCCGCGTCCGGTGACTCTTCTCGCTAAAAATTTGTACACCGCGCTGGCCATCGCCTCGCGCTTCTGCATCTCGGCGACGATCTTCACCGTGTCGGGACGCGGTCCTTTCGCGGGCGTCTCGCCGCTGCCGCTGCGGTATTCCATCTGCGAAGCTGAATTCTTGATGTTCTCGTCCATGGTCATGCCTCCCTGATGTGTGATCGAAAAAATGTCCGAGTTGGCGGATAAAATATCATATTATAAGCAAGCAAATTATATCATGAAGCCGTAACTAAAGAAAGATGTTTTTCGGCTTACGGCGCCCGAGCACAAAAAAAGGAAAGCCCCGGCACGGGACTTTCCGTTTTCTTTATGAGCGGCGGATGCCGAGCAGCTTTTCCGGCGTCGTGCGGAACATCATCGTCAGCTCGCCGTCGGTGAAGCCTTCTTTTGCCATCACCTGGGCGTACAGCTCCAGACCCTCGTCAGAGTAAGGCGACTTTGGCTGGCCGAAGTCGGTGGACAGGATCACGTTCTCCACCCCGACGGCGCGGATCTGTTCGGCGACGATATGCGCCGGCGTACGGTCGTAGTACGTCGTGAAATAGCAGTGCTCGATCACCGCGCCGAGCGAGACGGCTTCCTGCTGCTGTTCAGTCGTGTAGCAGTCGGCCGGATTGTCGGCATGGGTGACGAGCGCCTGCACGCCCTGAGCAGCGCATTCGCGAACGACGACCAGGCCTTCTTCGGCGCTGATGTGGCCGGTGGCGACGATCATGCCGTAACGCTTCGCCATAGCGATCACGGCAGCCGCTTCCGGCCGCAGCGAGCCGTCGGCGGCACACACGGCGATGCCGTCGGCGACGGGCGTCTCGGGCTTGGTGCGGGCGTGGAAGGCGCGGTAGGCGAGCGCGTCCATCGTCGGGAACCAGACGACACGGCCGCCCATCTTGCCGCATGACTCGACCGCCGCGGGGTTGAGCGCGCCCTGCGAGTTATTCAGCGTCACGCCGCCGAAAAAGCGCAGCTCGGGGAACTGCTCGTTCAGCAGCGCTGCGCGCGGAGCTGTGTCAGCGTAGTGGCACTTGATCAGCGCCCCCGCCAGGCCGCAGGTGCGAAAACGGCGCGCCAGCTCCAGATCGGAACACTTGCGCGGTCCCACGTCGGGAGCGGTGTGGATGTGCATCTCATACGCGCCGCGAAGAAGTTCAAGCATCGTTAAAACCTCCTATGAAAAAATCGCGCCGGACAGTGCGAAAACATCCGGCGCGAAAAAAGCTCAAAAACTTAGTAGGGCAGATAGAACGGGATCACGGCGATGATGACGATGTAGGTGAGGAACAGCATCGGCAGACCGACTTTGATGTAGTCCATGAACTTGTACTGCGTCCAGCCGACCGTCATCATGTTCTGAGGCGCGGCGAACGGCGTGGCGTACGAAGCGGCGCCGGCCAGCGTGATGATCATGCAGATGGGGTAGGGGCTGACATTGATCGCCTTGGCGATCGACACGCCGATAGGCATGAACAGCATGATCGTGGGGATGTTCGACATGAACTGCGTCAGGATCGCCGCGGCGAAGAAGATCACCGTCGTGATCATGAACGGCGAGGGATTGTCGCCCAGCACCTGAAGGATCAGCTTGGCCACGGCGTCGCCCGCGCCGCTGTTCTTGAAGCCGGCGGAGATGGCCGTCAGCGAGCCGACGAGCAGCATGCAGTTCCAGTCGATGGCGGCGATCGATTCCTTGACCGTCATGCACTTCGTTCCCATGATGACCAGCGAGCCGATGACGGCGGCGATGTGCATGGGCATGTTCTTGGGAGCGGCCGCAATGACGACGAGCACAGCGGCCATCGTCAGGCAGGCGATCGTCGCCTTCGTGCGGTCAAAGGGCTTCTTCTCGACCTTGGCGAACTCGGGGATGTAGCCCGTGTCCGGGATGAACTTCATGCCGATGAACGTGAAGTACAGCGAGCCGATGATGCAGATGCCAAGGCCAAAAGGCGTGATGCCGAAGAAGCCAAACGGCTCAAGGCCGAGCTTGGCCATCAGGTTGGCGGCCGAAGCGTTGCTGCCGACGCCGACCAGCGTCACGAAGCCGCCGAACTGAGCGCCGAAGAGCAGCGCCATCAGCGTGCGGGAAGCGCCGCAGCCGGCCGACATGCACATGGCCGTGACCAGCGGGGCCATGGCGGTCATGACGCCGATGTTGGAGCAGATCGACGACAGGGCGCAGGACACGATCAGCGTGGCGAGGACGATGTTGCGCTCGCTCTTGCCGGTGATCTTGACCATCTTCTCGCCGATGATGTCGGTGATACCCGTGTGGAACAGCGATGAGCCGACGATCATCATGCCCGCCAGCAGCACGATCGTTGTGCTGTTGTAGCCGGCAAAGATGTCCTTGATCGGGATGATGCCCGCGTAGGCGTAGGCGATCGAAGCGCCGATAGCCGTCACCAGGATCGGCACCGGCTCCCAGATGAACAGAGCGATCATCACGGCAAGGATGATCAGAGCGACAGTCATTTGACTCATTTTCCAAAACACCTCTTGCAAAGATTATTCGGGCAGCCAAGGGCACCCGAGTATAGCCGAATCAAAAAAGCGGGGCGAAAACAAACAGGCTCCGCCCCGCGAAAAAGACGGAAATAACTACAGCTCTTCTTCCTCATTGGCGTTGGCTTCTTCAGCCAGGGCCGCGGCGTTGCGCGTCTTTCTCCAGCGCAGGAAGAACGGCGTCACGAACGAAATCACGGCCAGCACGATGAAGACAGCCGAGATCGGCTTGGCGAAGAAGAAACTCCACTTACCGTCGCCGACCAGCATCGCCTGCTCAAAGTTGGCCTCGATCATCGGTCCGAGGATGAAGCCGAGCACGACAGGCGCAGTGGGCGTCTTGATCATCTTGAGGAAGTAGCCCAGCAGGCCGAACGCCAGCACCACCCAGATGTCGAACGGCTCATTGCGCAACGCGAACGAACCGACCGTGCCGAGGATGAGGATGCCGCCGGAAAGCACCGTGGGCGAGATCTTGAGGATGCGCGGGAAGATGCGCACACCGGCAAGACCGATGAACAGGAAGAAGAAATGCGCGATGCCCAGGCTGAGGAACAGCGAGTAGATCAGCGGAGCCTGCTCCTGGAACAGGAACGGACCGGGCTTGAGCCCCTGAATGGTGAGCGCGCCCAGGAAGATGGCCGACACCGCGTTGCCGGGGATGCCCAGCGTCAGCAGCGGCACCAGCGAGCCGCCGACGACGGCGTTGTTCGACGTTTCCGTAGCGACGATGCCGTCCATGCAGCCCGTGCCGAACTCTTCCTTGTGCTTGGAAAAACGCATCGCCTCATTGTAGGCGAGGAACGTGGCGATGCTCGTGCCCGCGCCGGGCAGGATGCCGACAAACGTGCCGATCACGGCCGACCGCACCAGATTGACCCAGCGTTTGACGAACTCGCTGATCGCCGGCACATGACCGGAGAGTGCGTTCATGTGCGATTCCTTGGCCTTCTTGACGATCATGTCGATCGCCTGCGGAAAGCTGAACAGACCGATCAGGCAGGGCACGATCTCGATACCGCCGTACAGGCCGGGGATGCCGTCGGCAAAACGCGGATAGCCCGTCAGCGGGTCGGTGCCGATGCAGCCCAGGAACATGCCCAGCAGACCGGCGAACAGACCGCGCGACATCGATTTGCCGGAGATGCTGGAGATGATCGTGATGCCGAACACCATGACCGCGAAGTACTCAGCCGGGCCGAACGACAGCGCCACTTTGGCCAGCGCCGGGGCGCAGAAACTGAGCACGGCGACGGAGAACAATCCGCCGATGAACGAACTGATCGTGGCGATGCCGAGCGCTTCGACCGCGCGGCCCTTCTGAGCCATCGGATAACCGTCGAGCGTCGTTGCCGCGCCGGCGGGCGTGCCTGGCGTGTTGATCAGGATCGCTGTGATCGCGCCGCCGTAGACGGAGCCGCAGTAGATGCCGCACAGCATCGCGAATCCCGAGGCCGGGGCCATGCCGTAGGTAAGCGGCACCGCCAGCGCTACGCCCATCGTCGAAGTGAGGCCGGGCAGAGCGCCGACGATGATGCCGACGAGCGTGCCGATAAAGTTGGAGACAAGAACGCTGGGAACGAGCGCTAATTTAAGAGCTTCCATCCAATCTAACATATCGCTCTCTCCCTTCTAGGCCAGCACGCCTTCGAGCAGACCGGCAGGCAGCAGCACGCCGAGCACGTCGTGGAACACGTAATAAAGCAGAGCTGCGAAAACGACCGAGATGACGACATGCGACACCTTGACGCGGCGGTCGATGACGACCATCCAGATGAAGTAGAACGCTGCCGTGGCGATCAAAAATCCGAGCGTGTGGAACGACAGCAGATAGCAGAAAAACAAACCGATCGAGAAATACTTGTTGAAGCGGATCTCATCCGTTGGAGCGGTCGTCGATTTGCGCAACTTCCAGGCGTACCAGATCGAGACGAGCGCGCACAGCCCCATCAGCACGAGCAGAGCCTGCGGATAGGCGCGAACCTCTTCCGGCTCCAGGAGCGAGCGCCAGAGGAAGAAGATGACGAAGATCACTTCAAGGAACAGCAGCCTGACAAGATACACGGGCTTTTCCCCCTTTGTGATAATGAGGAAACGCTGATTCATTCGCCCGAGCCCTGCTGGGGCTTTCACCGTCTGGCTGCGTCGAAGCTCATCTCCATAGCCCTGCTATGCCTCTTCGCTTCTCCTTGCCAGACGACGAAATCCCTCGACAGTTCATCGGGCTCATTTAATCAGTGTCTCCATAAAAGCCTCATACCAAAACGAGGGTTCCGGCGGAACGTGCTGGAACCCTCGATTGTTACGAAATTGCGGAAACGTCTTAGACGATTACTTGCGGGCCTTGCCGGCTTCCACTTCGGCGACGACCGCGGCGATGTCCTTCTGCTGCTGCTCGAACATCTCGGTGAAGTCCTTGCGGTTCATCCACATGTCGGCGGGCAGACCGGCCTTGGTGTAGGTCTCGGTGAACTCGGGATCGTTGAAAGCCTTCAGGAACACGTACTCGATACGGGCGATGATCTCATCGGGCGTGCCCTTGGGAGCGACAATGCCGCGCCACGGACCGTCCACCACGTCCACGCCTTTCTCGGTCGCGATCGGCACGTTGGGGAACTCGACCAGGCGCTTGGACGCCAGCGTCAGAAGGTAGGTCACGTCGCCGGCGCGGACCTGCTCGGAAAGCTCGGAGGGCGAAACGGTCGTCAGATCGACATGACCGCCCAGCATCGATGTCATGGCCTGCGAGCTGCCGTTGGTGGGCACGACGACCCACTGCAGACCGGTCTTTTTCATCACGCGCAAAATAGCCAGATGATCCGAAGCCATAGCGCCGGAAACGCTGACCTTGATGGCGTTAGGATTGGCCTTGCTGTACTCCACAAGCTCTTCCCAGGTCTTGAAGCGGCTGGTAAGGCAGGCAAGCGTCTCGGGCTCGTAGACCATGTTGACGATGGGCGTGAACGACTCGGTCTTGAACGGGGTTTTGCGCGTCAGCGGAGCGATGACGACAGAGGGACCGACCTCGCTGAGCGTGTAGCCGTCGGGACGCGAGCGCGCGACTTCCTGATAGCCGGTCGCGCCGCCGCCGCCGGGACGGTTCTCGACGGTGATCGGCTGGCCAAGGTACTTCTCGGCCACCTTGGCCGCAAGACGCGTGGTGATGTCGGCAGCGCCGCCGGCCGCAAAGGGAACGATGATCTTCACGGGCTTGGAGGGGTAATCGGCGGCAAGAGCCGCGACGGGCGTGAGGCACAGAGCTGCAACAGCCAGGAGCGAAACGATACGACGAGTCAGTTTCATAACAGACATCTTCCTTTCGTGATGCAAATAAGATTATGAGGTTGCGCGGGCCGCCCTCATGAACGGCCCGTTAAAGCCGGAACAAACTTATTTGTAGTCCTTCTTCTCCCAGACGGCGAAGACCTCTTCCCACGTCTTGGGGGCCTTGCCGCCCAGTTCCTTGTTCATGCCCATAGCGGCCGAATGCTCAAGACGCTTTTTCGCGCCCGCGGCGATCAGAGGCTCGACGCCGACTTCTTCCATCAGCTCCATGGCCTCGCCCACTTCAAAGGCGCGGCGCTCGGAGTGCACAAGATCAGCGCCGGCCATGCGCTGAGCCAGCTCCTTGAACGATTCCTTATCCATCGAGTTGGAGACCGACTCAAGGATGTTCTCCTCGATGCCCATCTTGCGCGCGAACAGGAACGTCTCGACGATCAGCGCTTCGATGCCCTTCATGAAGACGCTGCGCGCCAGCTTGATGCGGCTGGCTGCGCCCGGCTTGCTGCCGGGGCCGACCAGACTGATCTTCATCGCAAAGGGCGTCATGCGCTCCTTCCACTCCTCGGCGCCGTCGCCGGAAGCCAGCATCGGCACCTTGTGCGCCGAAACGACCAGCGAACCGAGCATGGCCGAGTCGACGTACTTCGCGCCTTTTTCGGCGAACTTCTCCGCCTCGGCCTCTTTGATGCGGGGCAGAGCCGTGGTGGTGTCGACGAAAAGCTGGCCTTTCCTGGCAAAAGGCAGCAGACCGTCGGCCGTGCCCGCCGTGAACTTGGCCGGCACGCAGAGCACGACCACTTCGCAGCTGTCGACCACTTCCTGAGCGGACTGCGCGACCGTCACGCCGGCGTCTTCCGCACGGTGAAGGAACACGTCTTTCGCCGCGCCGCCCATGTTCAGCGCCACGTCGAACGCGCAGATGTCCTCAAAGCCTTCCTTTTTGAGTCCCTTGCCCATGTTGTAAGCCGCTTCGCCGAAGCCGATGTACCCAAGTTTGAAACCCATTTTCAACGACCCCTTTTCTATAAATGAAATAACTAAATTCAGAATCTGAAAAAATCATACTCGTCCGGCGACTCTTTGTCAATCAAAAAATCGAAATTATACTGTATACACGGAAGCTAACGTTTGCTGATGATTGCGCCGGATGAAAACTGGTGAGGGGACTTTGCACTAAAAAGCAAATGCGCGGCGTGAGCGGAAAAAATCCGCTTGCGCCGCGCATTTGCGTCCGTATTTTCTGCGGTACAGATACGGTCTTTACTCTGAAAGTGAGAGCGTTGCCGTCACGCTGGCGGGACCGAGGAGCTTTTTCAGTTCTTCTTTGGAAATCCCTTCGATGTTCCCCAGACGCGTAAACGTCCAGGAATTTCGATCGTAATACAGCACAAATTGACGGCCCTGATACAGGATCAGATCGCCGGAATCGGTGTCGAGCGGCTCGTCGTTCGTCGGCAGATCCTGGGGGAGCGGACCGACTTTTTCAAAATTGCCGTAATCGTGCAGTTCAAGCGTCAGCGGTCCTTTCCTGAGCAATTCGGCAAGCGCGCGCGCCGATGAATTGTCGGCCAGCGTTGCGGCAAGGTCGCGGCCGTTGACATGGATGTTCATTTTCAGCTCCTTTTTCGCCTCGCTCCGCGCCGGAGCGGAAAGACCGCCGAGCGCCGTGAGGCTGGCGGAGAGCAATGCTGCTGCAAAGATCAAACGATGATGTCTCATGACGGCAAAGAAGCCCTTCGCTATTTGTTGCGAGCCAGCCGGAAACCGCGGCTCACGAACGCGTCGTCGGGCGTCTGCGACGAGCGGTAGGCGCTGCGCAGGTGCTTGGCAAAGTCGTTCCAGCCGCCGCCGCGGCAGACGCGTGTGGCGCCGTTTTCGGGGCCGGCCGGATCGGTCTGAGGCTGCTGAGGATAGGCGCCGTAGCGGTCCCAGCACCATTCGCTGACGTTGCCGTGAACGTCGTACAGGCCCCAGGCGTTGGGCTTGAAGCTGCCGACGTCGACAGTATGCGCACGGTAGGAACCGGGCTTCACGTCGAGGTTGCCGGTGGAGAAATAATTCTGCTCGATGTTGTACGGGTAGTGTCCGTAATAGTTGGCCTGTTTGGGGCTTGGCGAGGGGACGATGCTGAACGGTCCCTTTCCGCCGGCCCGGGCGGCGTATTCCCACTCGGCCTCGGTAGGCAGGCGGTAGCCGCTGGCGGTCCGGTCCCAGGTCACGTTTTCGCCGTCGATCGTGTACGCCGGTTTCAGGCCTTCGCGCTTGCTTTTGAGGTTGCAGAATCTCACGGCGTCGAACCAGCTGACAGTCTCGACGGGACGGTTCTTTCCCCTGAATTCGCTCGGATTTTTCCCGGTGATGGCCTGATATTCGGCCTGCGTCACTTCGTGCGTGCCGATATAAAAGTCGCTGACGGTCACGGTGTGCTGAACTTCGTCGGCTTCGCGCCAGTTTTCGCTTTCCGGGCTGCCCATCTGGAACGTGCCGCCTTTGATCAGCGTCATGCCGTCATTTGCCGCAAGCGCTGCCGGGGCGCTCAGCAGCAGCATGGCACAGAGAACGGTCTTTTTCATGGTCTAAAAGCCGTTTTTCTTCAGCCAGGCGTCGAGGTCGCGTCCCAGGGTGTCGCCGCCGGAGTAGTAGATGGATAGGGGATGCTGCACGGTGGCGTTCGGCACGAGCTTGGTGATGGCGGAAACGCTCTGGCCCAGTCGTCCGCCGCCGTTGCTGCAGAAGGGCGAGATGACTTTGCCGGAGAAGTCGTAGCTCTCCAGGAACGTGGCGATGGGCATGGGGATGCTGGCCCACCAGTTGGGATAGCCGAGCAGGATCGTGTCATACTTGCTCATGTCGGCGACTTTGTTTTTGATCGCCGGACGGGCGGCGGCGCGCTGATCGCGCTGGGCTTCCTTGAGCACGGTGTTGTAGTCGTCGGAATAGGGCTTGACGAGCTCGATCTCGAACACGTCGGCTCCGGTCTTGCGGGCGATCTCCTGAGCGATGCCGCGTGTGGTGCCGCCCCACGAGTAGAACGCGATCAGCGTCTTGGCAGGCGTCGGCTTGGCGAAGGCGGCCGAGGCGGCGAAAACGGTAAGAGCTGCTGCGAGGATGGCGAGTGTCTTTTTCATGAATATTTCTCCTTTCGATTTTAACCGCGCAATAAACTGCGCAGGTTATTTCATTTCCTTTTCCCAGAAGCGGATGACGTTGAGTCTGAGGCTGTCGGCGAGCTTTTCGAGGCCGCAGACGTCTTCAGCGGCGAGCGTGACGCCGGCGGCTTTGACCGCATCGAGAACGTGGCTTTCCTTCGTGACGCCGATGATCGGCAGCGCGCCTTTGGCGATGGCCCAGGCGACGGGGATCTGTGCCGGGGCGACGCCGTATTTTTGCGCTAACCGTTTCAGCTCGGCGTTGAGGACGGCCAGCTTGTCAAGGATCGGGTTGTAGGTCTGCGCGCGAGCCGACCCCTCGGGCATGGGGTGTGCGGGGTCGTATTTCCCGGACAGCGCGCCCTGTTCGAGCACCATGTAGGCGAAGAAATGAACGCCGTTTTGCGCGCAGTAATCGAGGATGCCGGACTCTTCTGAAGAGCGGTTGATCAGGCTGTAGTGGTTCTGCACGGCCGACAGTTTCAGTCCGTGCGCCCTGAGGATCACATCTGCCTGCCTGATCTCCTCAAGGTTGTGATTCGACACGCCGATCAGCGGCGCGTCGGAGCGCCCCTCAAAGTACTTTGCCAGCTCTTCCGTCCAGTGCGGCGCGCCGACGACGTTGTGGATCCAGTAAATGTCGAAGCGGTCGAGGTCCATCAGGCGCAGCTGCATCTCGATCATGTCCTTCATCGCCGTGGGCGAAGCGGCATCGGCGCACTGCGGGGTGAACTTGTCAGAGATGAGGAATGACTCTCGCGGCAGGCCTTTCAAAAAGCTTGCCAGAGTCTTTTCGGATGTGCCCATGCCGTAAGCGTAGGCTGTGTCCCAGAGCGTCAGGCCGTTTTTCATCGCCGTTTCAAAAATGGGGCGGAGCGTTTCGGCGTCAAAATTGCCGCCGAATGTTCCGTCGTTGCCCCATGCCCACGCGCCAAGGGCGATCTTAGGAAGCTTTTTCATGCTCATGATCTCCTTTTCTCAGATTTTGCTTTGTTTGTCCCGGATGACTGTTCGTCAGCGGCAGCGTCGTGACTGACGTGTTTTTCTTCTTTGGACGCGGCCCTTTTCCACGCTTCGACGATCTCCATGATGACGGGATCGCAGAGGTCGTCGTAATTGGCGAGCTTGTACTCCATCACGTCGAGGCAGCTTTGCAGGCGTTCGAGGCGTGCTTTCAGCTCGTCGCGGATCTCCAGCAGGATCGCGCGCCGCGCTTCTTTTGAGTCACTGTCGGAAAAGGCCAGCTTGACGTACTCGGCAAAACGCCCGATGGGGATCCCGGTGCCGCGAAAGCGCTGGATCAATTCGATCCAGCTGAGCGTGTGCTCGTCATAGTCGCGGTATCCCGACTCGTCGCGCCGCACGGAAGGGATCAGACCTTCCTTTTCATAATAGCGCAGCGTGTCGGGCGAAAGACCTGTGCGCGCCGCTGCTTCTTTGATGTTCATAATGGTTCTCTCCTTTCTGACATTGATTATAAAGGTTGGAGCGCGGTCCAAGTCAAGCGGCAAAGTAAACTTGCCTTGGAGGCTGCTCAAAGGTGTACAATAGGCAAAAATACTTCTGGGAGGAATGCAGTATGAGCAAAGCACTTGTCGCGTATTTCAGCGCTTCCGGCGTCACTGCGAAGCTGGCGAAGCGTCTGGCTGAGGCAGTCGGAGCTGATGTTGCCGAGATCGTGCCG
>JAGAYQ010000158.1 GCA_017940445.1 Pyramidobacter sp.
ACTTGATCTGCAGCGACAGCGCCGGCTGCGAGACGAACAGCGCTTTCGCCGCCGCGGAGAAGTTCAGCCGCTCCTCCACGGCCAGCGCGTACAGCACCTGCGTCAGCGTCACCGCGCATCCCCACTTTCGCCGCGGTTATTTGTTTTCCTAATAACGCGATTATAAATAAGTATTTCCGCCTTTTCAAGCCTTTTTATAAAATGTAACTGTCAGCACCAGAAATATATTTTTTCACACGGGGGGAATTCCAGTGACAAAGCAGCTGATGTCCGGCAACGAAGCCGTGGCGCGCGGCGCCTGGGAAGCGGGCGTGACGTTCGCGTCGGCCTATCCGGGAACGCCGAGCACCGAGATCCTGGAGAATGTGGCAACATACAAGGAGATCAACGCCGAGTGGGCGCCCAATGAGAAGGTCGCCATGGAGGCGGCTATCGGCGCGTCGATGGGGGGCGTGCGCTCGATGGCCGCGATGAAGCACGTCGGCTTGAACGTCGCGGCTGACCCGATCTTCACTTACGCCTACATGGGCGTCAACGGCGGCATGGTCTTCGTCACTGCCGACGATCCTGGGATGCACAGCTCGCAGAACGAGCAGGACAACCGCAACTACGCGCCGTTCATCAAGATCCCCATGCTGGAGCCGTCGGATTCGCAGGAGGCCAAGGACATGTTCCGCGACGCGTTCGACATCTCCGAGAGATTCGACACGCCCGTGATGTTCCGCATGACCACGCGCGTGTGCCATTCCAAATCGCTCGTCGAGCTGGGAACGCGCAAGGAGTTCGACGCCATCCCCTACGTCAAAAACCGCGCCAAGTTCGACGACGTGCCCGCCGCGGCCATGCGCAACCGCCGCCGCATGCCCGAGCGCGACCGCAAGCTGCTGGCATTGTCGAACGACTGCGAGTATAATTTTGCCGAGTACAGCGGCAGCAAGAAGATCGGCATCGTCGCCAGCGGCGTGTCGTATCAGTACGCGCGCGAGGTGTTCGGCGATTCCGTCTCGTACCTCAAGCTGGGCATGACCAACCCGCTGCCCATCGACATGATCCGCGAGTTCCGCAGCAACGTCGAGACGATGTACGTCATCGAAGAGCTCGATCCCTACATGGAAAACCAGATCAAGGCCGCCGGCATCGACTGCATCGGCAAGGACAAGATCCCGGCCATCGACGAGCTCAATCCCAACATCGTCCGCAAGGCGCTGCTGGGCGAGGAGCGCAAGGGCGTGCAGGGCAATCCCAATCTGGTCGTGCCCCGGCCGCCCGCACTGTGCGCCGGCTGTCCGCACCGCGGCTTCTTCTACGAGCTGGGCAAGCGCAAGGACACCGTCATGGTGGGCGACATCGGCTGCTACGCCCTCGGCGGCAGCGAGCCGCTCAGCGCCAAGGACCTGGCCAACTGCATGGGTTCGGCGTTCTCCGTCGGCCACGGGCTGAGCAAGGCGTTCGCCCTCAGCGGACAGGACAAGACCGTCGTCGCCTGCATGGGCGACTCCACCTTCTTCCACACCGGCATCGCCGCGCTGGAAGAGGTGATCTACAACGACTCGCACCTGATCTGCTGCATCCTCGACAACCGCATCACCGGCATGACAGGACACCAGGACAATCCCGGCACCGGCTACACCCTCAAGGGCGAGCCGGCCACGATCATGGACATCGAGACGATCGTCCGCGCCCTGGGCGTGGAAAGCGTGCGCACCGTCAATCCGCTGCATCTTGAGCAGATGAAAAAAGCCCTCGACTGGGCGTATAATGAGGTGCGCGAAGGTCCCGTCGTCCTCATCACGCGCTGGCCGTGCGTGCTGAAGAAGCTCTCCACCGAGGACCGCCGCGAGTTCCGCGTGGCCCCGGCGCAGTGCACGATCGATCAGAAAAAGTGCATCGGCTGCAAGAAGTGCCTCTCCACCGGCTGCCCCGCGCTCAGCTTCGACAAGTACGAGCGCAAGGCCGCCATCGACCCGATGCAGTGCGTCGGCTGCACCGTCTGTGCTCAGGTCTGCCCCAAGCAGGCAATCGTGAAAGGAGCGCGCAAAGCATGAAGAAGTTCGATACCAAAAGCGTCCTGCTCGTCGGCGTCGGCGGGCAGGGGACCATCCTCGCGAGCAAAGTGCTGACCAGCGGCCTCATCGCCGCCGGCTACGACGTGAAGATGAGCGAAGTGCACGGCATGAGCCAGCGCGGCGGCACTGTCACCACGCAGGTGCGCTTCGGCTCAAAAGTCTGGTCGCCCCTCATCGGCGAAGGCGAAGCCGACGTGCTCGTCTCGTTCGAGACGATGGAAGCCATGCGCTGCCTGCCCTTCCTCCGTCCCGGCGGCAAAGTCGTCGTCAACACCTACGAAATGCCGTCGCTGCCAGTCCTCTCCGGCGAGTGCGAATATCCCGACGGCATCATCGACGAGCTCAAAAAGCGCGCCGACACCCTCGCTATCGACGCCGTAAAAGTGGCCGCCGATCAGGGCATGCCCCGCGGCATGAACGTCGTGCTGCTCGGCGCCCTTGTCGCCGCCCTGGGCGTCGACGATGTCGACTGGGCCGCGGCGCTGAAAAGCTGCGTCAAGCCCCAGTTCTACGAAGCCAATCTGAAGTGCCTCGAAGCCGGCCTGAAGCTGGCCTCCCCTGCCGCATGAACGTCTTTGACGAGTACCGCCGCAAACTGCGCACCGCCGACGAAGCCGTGCGCGTCGTCAAAAGCGGCGACTGGGTGGACTACGTCACCAACCTCGGCTTCCCTGCCCTCTGCGACGAAGCCCTCGCCAGACGCCGCGACGAACTGACCGACGTCAAGATCCGCGGTAACCTCATCTTCGGCCCCATCCGCACCGTCGAAGCCGACCCCACGCGGACGCACTTCCATTACAGCACCTGGCACTGCTCCGGCTACGAGCGCAGACTGTGCGACAAAGGCCTGTGCAATTTCATCCCCATGGTCTTCCGCAACCTCGCCTGGTACTACCGCGAATTCCTCACCGTCAACGTCGCCATGATGAGCGTTGCGCCCATGGACAAACACGGCTACTTCAACCTGTCGTGCGCCACCGGCGTGGGACGCGCCGTGCTCGACAAGGCCGATATCATCGTGCTCGAAGTCAACGAAGCGCTGCCCGTTATTTACGGCGGCTTCGGCGAGAGCATCCACATCAGCGAAGTCGACTGCGTCGTCGAGGGCCCGCGGCGCGAACTGCCCCAGCTGCCCCCTCCCGCCCCGAGCGCGGAAGACACTCTGATCGCTTCGCACATCGTGCCCCATATTCGCGACGGCGCTACACTGCAGCTTGGCATCGGCGGCATGCCCAGCGCCGTCGGCACCCTCATCGCCCAAAGCGACCTGCGCGACCTTGGCATGCACACCGAGCTGTGCGGAGATGCCTATTTCGACCTGCACGAAGCCGGCAAGCTCACCAACCGCCGCAAGACCTTCCAGCGCGGCAAAGGCGTCACCGGCATGGTCTTCGGCACGCAGAAACTCTACGACTGGGTGGACCGCAACCCCGGCGTCGTCGTCGAGCCGCTCGAATTCGTCAACGACCCCGCCGTCATCGCCCGCCATGATCATATGATCTCCATCAACAGCGCCATCTCCGCCGACCTCTACGGCCAGGTCTGCGCCGAGTCGGCCGGTCTGCGCCAGATCAGCGGCACCGGCGGCCAGCTCGACTACCTCACCGGCGCGGCCATGTCCAAAGGCGGCGCCGCCTTCATCTGCATGACCTCGTCGTTCGCCGGCAAGGACGGCGTGCGAAAGTCGCGCATCGTGCCCCACTTCGGCGGCGACATCGTCACCGATCCCCGCAGCCAGGCCTTCTGGATCGTCACCGAGTACGGCGCCGTCAACCTCGCCGGCGCATCGTCGTGGGAGCGCGCCGAACGCCTGATCTCCATCGCCCACCCCGATTTCCGCGACGAGCTGATCGCAGCGGCGCAGAAGCAGAACCTCTGGAGACCGAGCGCCAAACGGTAAAGACAGATTCAAAGCCACCACGAAGACACGAAGAAATCATACTGTTTTTCGTTAAAACGGCTAACGTCTTTTTAGCCGTTTTATAGCGCCAAAGGCGCGTCGAAAAACGCATGAGACGGTGTGGCGCCTGCAAGGCGCCGACTGCCGCGCTCGTTTTTAGCGCGGCCTCGCGATTAGCTTTTTAATCGCGAAATAGTATCACAAAGAAACCACAAACAGAAAAGCCCCGCGGCAAAACCGGAAAAATCCGGCTTGCCGCGGGGCTTTTTGTCGTCTTCATGTTGCTTTGCTGATGATAACACGCCCTCGGGCAGCGTTTCGCAGGAGATGACGTATTTTATCAGTGTTCCCCTATTTCTCGCGCAGCTCCACGATCACGGGCCACACCAGCAGCACGGCCGTGATGGCCAGCAGCGTCGCGCTGAGCGGACGCGTGAACAGCAGCGCGGGGCCGCCCATGACCAGCGTCATCTGCAGATTGGTCTCGATCAGGGCGCCGAGCACCAGGCCCAGAACGATCGGCGACAGCGGGTAGTGATACTTTTTCAGCATCCAGCCGACGATCCCGAATCCCAGGCACACGCCCACGTCGAACACCGACGAGCGGACGGCAAAGCTGCCGACGATGGAAAAGGCGAAGATCATCGGGTAGAGCACGGTCTTCGGCACCTGCGTGACCTTGATCCAGATGCGGCTTCCCCACGTTCCCAGCAGATACAGCACCACGTTGGCCATGAACAGGCTGGAGAACAGCGTGTAGACCAGATCGGGATGCTTGGTGAACAGCTCAGGGCCGGGGCGCAGCTCGTGGATCATCAGCGCACCGATCAGCACGGCGGTGGAGGCGCTGCCGGGGATGCCCAGCGTCAGCAGCGGCACCAGAGCGCCGCCGACGGACGAGCTGTTCGACGCTTCGGCGGCCGCCACGCCCTCCAGAGCGCCCTGGCCGAACTGCTCAGGATGCTTCGAGAGGCGCTTTTCGACGTCGTAAGCGATGAACGAGGCGATCGTGCCGCCCGCGCCGGGGAAGATGCCGATCAGCGTCCCCAGCACGCCGGAGCGCAGGATGCTCCACTTCAGGCTCAGGTACTCGCGCACGGAGGGCCAGACGGAGACCTTGTCGGTCACGGTCTTGTACGCCGAATAGTCGTTTTCCTCCACGTTCTGGAACACTTCGCTGAGGGCGAACAGGCCGATCAGGGCGGGGACGAACGAGAAGCCGTCGAACAGGTTGAGGATGTCGAACGTGAAGCGGTTGACGCCGTTGACGTGATCCAGCCCGATCGTGTTCAGCAGCAGTCCCAGCAGCACCGCCATCAGCGACTCCACCCAGCGCTTGCCCGCCATCGACGACACGGTGGAAAGGCCCATCAGCGCCAGCGAGAAGTACTCGGCCGGCCAGAACTTGAGCGCCACCTTCGCCAGCGGAGCCGAGAACAGGATCAGGATGATGATGCCGACGAAGCCGCCCCACACGGAGGCGACCAGCGACACGCCCAGGCCGTAGCCGGGACGGCCGTTCTTGGCCAGCGGATAGCCGTCGAACGCCGTGACCACGGCCGACGGCGTGCCCGGCGTGTTGATCATCACCGCGGTGATCGAGCCGCCGTAGTTGGAAGCCAGATAGATGGCGCACAGCATGACCATGCCCATCGTCGGCGACATGCCGAACGTGAACGGCAGCAGGATGGCCACGGCCATCGACGGCGAAACGCCCGGCATGGCGCCGCCGAGGATGCCGACGATGACGCCCGCGGTCACGACCAGCACCGGCTTGATGCCGAGAAGGTTCTGCAAGCCTGCCCAAAGATGAGTAAACAGTTCCATGAGAGTCGCCTCCTAGCGTGCAAACAGCGTGCCGACGGGAAGCCCCAGCAGCAGCAGCTTGTTGAACACCAGCCAGGTGAACAGCATCCAGCCCGCGCTCATGCTCGCGATCAGCACAAAGCGCCGCTCGCCCAGCACCAGCATCAAAACGGCCAGCATCGCGCCGGTGCTGACGAAAAATCCCAGCGTCTTGAACGACATGATGGCGGCGCAGACGACGACAAAGACGATAAACACCTTGTCGAGCCGGCCGTGCTTGGGCGCCTTCACCTGAGGCGCGCGCCAGACGCGGATCAGCTGGAGGAAAGCCACTAGCAGCAGGGGGATGCCCCACAGCTGCGGCATGAGCCGCGGGCTGCTTTCCATGAACTCGTTGTCCTCGATCCCCAGCGTCAGGAACAGGAACGCGCCGGCGACTTCCATCATGACGAAAGCCATCGCCAGCGAGCCCAGACGGTCTTTCTTGCCGCAGGCAGCAAAGACGCACAGGGCCAGGACCAGCAGCGCGGCGCCGGCGGCGACGACAGCGGCGAGCCCTTTGATGTTGTTGAGAGAAGAAGCAAGTTCTTCCATTTATTGAACACCCGCTTTCAAAAAAGGTCCCTGTTTCGCGAAAGAAACAGGGACCAGCATATTAATCCGTTATCGTGAAAAAACCGCGTGAGCTACTTGAGCATGCCCACCTTGCGAAGCAT
>JAGAYQ010000159.1 GCA_017940445.1 Pyramidobacter sp.
CCTTTACAGTTCGTAAAAATCAAAAACAAACACAAATTCACGAAGACGCCAGGGATCATCGAAAAGCGTTTGCCTGCTTATTATAGCAAAACGCAGCTGCTGGAGACGTTTGCTCCGGCAGCTGCGTTTTTATGATTTTCCTGGTCATACAGTTCTGGGGATCGGGCACCTATTTTCCGCTGCGCATTTTATAATCCTCGCGGACTTCATCCATGGCAGAGTCCATGCTGGCTTCAAAATCTGCCGAAGACTTGCAAGACCTGCGCATGCAGAGAGCCATATCGCTGACGGCGGCAAAATTCAGTGCCGTTCCGGCAGGATCGGCGCAGTAACGGGCCGCGCGCTCCCGCCTGATGCCAAGGCGTTCGGCTTCCGCCGCCGCGTCGATGTTCGCGCCGAGGAAGACGAACTCCCAGCCGTACTCCTTGCGTTCGCGTTCGATCATCTTCTTGATCTTGCGGTAGCTGTACTCGCAGCTGGCGTTTTCCATGCCGTCGGTGATGATGACGAACATCACCTTGTCGGCGCGGAATTCCTCTTTCGTGCTTTTCTGAGCGTTTGCGATGCGGTCGATCGTACGCCCCACCGCGTCGAGCAGCGCCGTGCTGCCGCGCACGTAGTAATCCTCATCGGTCATCGGGCGCACCTCGTTCAGCGGGATGCGGTCGTGCAAAAGTTCATACTTGTCGTCAAACAGCACGGTCGTCACACGAGCTTCACCTTCGACCTTCTTCTGCTTTTCAAGCGTGCCGTTGAAGCCGCCGATCGTGTCGCTCTCCAGTCCGCTCATCGAGCCGCTGCGGTCGAGGATGAACACCAGTTCTGTGCGATTGCTTTTCTTTTCCTGCTCCATAGCGATTCCTCCATTCGTTTTTGTGTTTCTGAATAGAGGATACATCAATGCAGTTTGCCCGTGGTCGCCTGCCAGGCGACATTTATTACGCCGGAAGCTGCTTCTGATCGTAGTCGAACAGCGCCTGATTGATCGTGATGATGTCGAACTGATTTCGCCTGATAAAGAACTCGACGATGCGGTCCGCCTTCGACTGTGAAAAGGCATAGCCGGCTTTCTTCAGAAAATCCTCGGTGGCAAACACATCCAGATGCAGCGCGATCGCAAACGCCAGCGCCGTTTCTTTCTTCGGCTGATAATCTGGGTTCTTGCGGATCTTTGAGAACATCTTGCGGTCCACGTTCGCCCGCTTGTACACTTCCGGGTCGCTCAGGCCGCGCTCATCGATCATGCGCAGCAGCGCCTGCTGAAAAGTCTCGGCAGGTTCACGGAGAAAATCAGGCAGCGACGCACTGGCCGGCAACGGACGCGACTCGCGTCGTTCCCCAGGAGCAATAATCTTTTTATAGGCATTACATGCCTGTTTCGGAACGCCTTTTTCCCGCAGAATCCTTTTCCTCGAAGGAACAGGATAATCCTCAAGATAGCCGCGCGAAAAGTGCAAGCGCGCGTCAGTATTTTTTGCTGACGAAGAATCAGCCTCAGGCTTCTTAGATTTCTTCGCCGCAGACGGAGCTTCCGGTTCAGCAACTGGCACCGCATCGGCTTCCGGTAACAATTCGCAAAGGTCGATCGGTTCGGGTTCAACACTGCAACAAGCCCCGGCAGCGTCATCTTCGGACCAGACGTTTAATTCATCCCGTTCGGCATCGCTTGACATTTGAACACAGGCTGCAGCCGACTGCTCTGCGAGTTCGTCAGTCTCGCTCAAAAAACTCCTCAGCTCGCGGTACCAGTCTGCGCTCGCCGCCGGGCGCGAGCCGTCGAACA
>JAGAYQ010000160.1 GCA_017940445.1 Pyramidobacter sp.
GTCATCTTCGGCGGAGCCTGGGGCGCGGGCATGGGCGGCATGGTCAAGGTGGGGCTGCTGTACCTGACGCTGATCGGCTCGTTCATCCTCGTCTGGACGCAGGAGGGCGGGCTGAGCGGTCTGCTTGCGGCGCTCCGCTCTCAGCTGGCCGGCACGCCGCTGGGCATGGTGCAGCAGGCAGCGGAAAAGGTCTCCGACCTGCCGGACGCGACGGCACTGGCACGGCGATTTTTCAGCCTGACGGCGCGGGGATTCATGAAAGACGCGGGATCGTGCCTTTCGCTGATCCTCGGCGTCCTCTCGACGCAGACGTATGCGCAGGCGGTGTGGAGCGCCGGCAGCGACGCAGCCGCCAGAAAGGGCGTGCTGCTTGGCGCGCTGCTGTGTCCGCCGCTGGGTATCGCGGGCATCTTCATCGGCCTGTCGATGCGAGCGCACTACATCACCGCAGCCGAAGCAGCCGCTTTGGCCGCGGCGGGACAGGCGGCTCCCGCATCTTCGGTCCTGGCAGGCACGGTGCACGTGCTGCCGGCGTTCGCGCTCGATCACATGCCGCCGCTGCTGGCGGGCATCGTGCTGGGTACGCTGCTGATCACGGTGATCGGCGGCGGCGCGGGGCTTTCGCTGGGCATGTCGGCGATCCTCGTCAAGGACGTATGGCGGTGCTTTTCGTCAGCGATCGAGTCGCCGCGGGCCGAGCTGGCCGCGTCGCGCCTGACGATCGCAGGCATCCTCTGTGCCGCGGCGGTCGCCGCGCTGACGATGCCGGGCAAGATGCTCAACGACCTCGGCTTTCTTTCGATGGGACTGCGCGCTGCCGTCGTCTTCGCACCGATGTCTGCCGCGCTGTTCATGCGCGGCCGTCTGCCGGGCGGCTACGCGATCGCCGCGATGCTGCTGTCGCCCCTGTCGATGGCCGCCGTGCAGTTTTTCAGGCTGCCCGTCGACCCGCTTGTCGTCGGCATGGGCGTTTCCGTCGCCGTGTGCGGCGCGGGGATGTTTCTAAGCCCAGCAAAAGTCAGGTGATATTTATGAGAGTTTTTAAAACAAGCTCTTTAACCTCTGCGCTGAAGCGCAGCCTGTTCGCGGGAACGGCCGTTTTTGTCCTCTATCGGCTGATGATTGCTTGCAGTTTGCTCATCGACAGCCGAGATACGTTTGCCACCCCGTTGTACTGGCTGACCGCTCACTGGTGCGTAGAGCTTGGCTGGGCTTTATTTTTGGCGGCAGCCGCAGCTTATCTGGGCTGGCGTTACGCAGTGGTGTACATGACTTTTCTGGGACTTGAGCTGAGCATCGTTTTTTTGAGCCAGATGCCCGTCGGCGTGTACGAATTTCTCTGCATCGGCGGCTTCCCAGCGGTATATGCGTTAACAGCGTTCCTGCTGCCCTCCGGACCGTTGCACGGAGCGAGGTGCGTTTACTGGCTATTAGTTCCGCTCGTTTTGCTGTTCACACTGCAGTACGGCATTTATATCGCATATATCCTGCGCTTTGGCGGGCGTCCAAGTCCCATGGCTGTGATGGCAGCGCTCGGCACGAACATCGAGGAAGCGCGCAGTTTTTTGTCCGATCAGTTCGGTGTAACGTTCATCGCATTGGCAGCGTCAGTGACTGTGGGGGCATTGGCTTTAGCGGTGGGACTTTCACGCTCTGACACTCAGAAAAAGCGACTGCCCATCCTGCTACTGATAATTGCGGCAGCCTCGATCACATTTGGTCTGCGTTCAAAAGCTGACTGCTACAGTACATTGTTTTTCGACCTCAGGCACGGCGTGAGGAATTACCGTCTGACGCGCAAGACCCTGAGCCATCTTCATCGCGACCGTTCCGCTCAAGCAGCAGCTTTGAACGCTGTCAAGCACGGCACAGGCGAGATTTGTCTTGTCGTCATTGGTGAATCGGCGAACCGCCTGCATCATGCCTGCAACGGTTATTCGCGGCCAACGACACCATGGCTGAGTTCCAGTGGAGCCTTGATACTGAAAAACGCTTTTGCCTGCATGGTGCACACAGATCCAGCGCTGACAATGGCGCTGAGCCGCCTCAACACCTACGATCCACGCGCTCTCACGGGCAAGGAAGAATTGCTTTCGTCCGTGATGGAGTCGCGCTCTCTGCCTGAGGTGCTGCGGGCCGCAGGGTTAAAGACTTTCTGGCTCAGCAGCCAAAACCGCGTAGGAGTGTATGATAATTTCGTCACAGCGCAGCTGGCCCTGAACACTGACAAGCA
>JAGAYQ010000017.1 GCA_017940445.1 Pyramidobacter sp.
ACGTACAACTACCGCACCAACGACAAGTTCGACCTGCTGGCCGACGTGGCCAAAGAACTGTTCAACGACCTGACGCCGTTTACTTTCGACGGCTCATATACCAACCTGAAATCGGCGGCCGACGTGACGGTCGAAACCGGCGCGTCGCTTGAAGCCGGCAAAAATCTGACGATAAACTCCGTCAGCGCTGTCGGCGTCAAAACGGGCACCGACCTTGGCTTTATGGAGCTGCTGGAGTGGAAGGCGGGCGACAAGTTCCCGTCTGCGTCCGTTGTCGTCAGCAAGCAGACAGGCAGCGCCACGGCCACTGTAGGCGGTTCTCTCAAAGCGGGCGGCGATGTGACGGTGACCGCGGCTTCGTCGCTTTCGGCCGACCTGTTCGCCGAGGGCACGGTGGAGAACACTTCCGGGACCGCGCCGTTCCAGGTAGCGCTTGTCTGGGCCGACCTCAAAAACGACGCCGCTGCCACGATCGCTCCTGATGCGACCGTGGAAGCCGGCGGCTTCCTGACAGTGCAGTCGAACGTCTCCAACTCTGTTGAAACGAAAGCGGAGATCGGCCTCAGCTCGACGAACGTGGCCACCAGGTCGCCCGGCGGCACCGCGCTCAACGCCACGTTCGTGACTACGGGCGCAAGGACGGATGTCGGTTCCGGCGCCGCTTTATCTGCCAGCGGCGACGTCACTGTCAATGCGGTCAACTACACTGACTCGTGGACCTCGAAAGCCGGGGTCAAGGTCGCTGCCGAGCCGTTCTATTCGCAGAAGATCAAGAAAAACCTGACAATGCCGGCGTTCAAGGCGCTTTACAAGCGTCTTGGCGACAAGCTCAATCTGCCCGAAGATCTGCGTTACGGCAACGGCGCGTCGTCGGGCGATTATGACGGCAGCACATGGACGCTGGCTGTGCTCTACACAGGACAGGACGTGTTTGCCGACAAGACGCGTCCCTCGCAGCAGGGAAGCGTGACGATCGCTCCCGGGGCGAAGCTCTCTTCGGATGCGGGCAGCGTCGTTCTTTCGTCCGACGTGCTCGTCTACGACCACCAGTGGAGCGCGGTCTCGCGTGCCGGCGGCAATGCGGCAAATTCACAGGACCATGGCAACGCCTACGCGCTCGCGGTCATGTACGATAACGCTGATGTCAGTTCCGACATCAGCATCGGGAAAGGATCGCAGCTGCTTGCCGGCGGCTCGATCGACATCCAAAGCGGTGCGCGCGTGGAGTGGAACCGACTCACGGTCACGATCGAAAACCTGAAGAACACCTGGGAGCAGCTGAAAAAGTTCGCCACGATCGAACGGACGCGCCAAGAATGGGAAGAAGCTAAAAAGCTGCTGACAGACGACCTGTATCACGATACCGACCTTTCCAACTGGGAAGGCTTCAAGAACTACTCCAAGGGCATCGGCGCGTTCATCAAAACGGCGTTCACGTTCCTGACCGACGTGGCGGGAGCGGGGAGCTCGGCGGTGCAGTTGGCGTTTTCCGATACGCTGGCGTTCATCGACATGGAGTCTTATGCCAACGTCTACTCCAAGGTGATGGCGCGCACTTCTAACGCGCAGGATCAGAACTTCAGCGGCGGCGGCTCGTTCTCGTGGTCGAACTGGCGTGTGAAGAACAAAATCGACATCGCCCGCGAGGCACGGCTTTCCGCGGATTCCGGCGACGTGACTGTAGCAGGCTTCACGCGCAGCGACGTTTCGGTCATCGGCGGTTGGAACAGCAACGTCGCCGGCGGCATCCTCGCTTCCAGTCAGGGCAGGGCGCTCGGCGGCACTGTGCTCGTCAGCACGTTCGATACGCAGAACGACGTGCAGGTGCACAAGGGCGCGCTGCTTGAAAGCAGAGACGGATCGCTGTCGCTTACCACCAGCGACGCTTCGATGCAGCTGGCCGCCAACCTCTCCGCGGCGAAAGCGGGCAAGTGGGGCTTCCAGGGGCAGCTCAACGTGCTCGACGCTTCGATCGCCGGGCGCGTGCGCGTCGACGACGAGGCGACGCTGAAATCTTCGGCCATCCTGATCCAGTCGGATGCCGAGAACTATGCCACGAACGTGGCCGCGGCCATCGAGACGGCCCAGGAAAAGGCCCTCGGCGCGGCGTTTGCCATCGACGTGCTGAACTACGAGAACGCGGCCCGCGTGGCCGATTTCGACGCGGCGTTCAGTGACGACGCCGCTCCGTTTGCGGACGCCTACATCGCTGCCGATTCGCTCACCGTGAACGCGTACAGCCACAGCCATGTCAACACCGTGGCCGTGGCCGGCAGCGCCGCCTGGACCAAAGAAGAGGCGCAGGCGCAGGGCGACGGCCAGGGCGGCGGCACGATGAAAAAGATCGGCAACTTTCCGTTGAAGGTGACCGAAAAGCTCGGCAACTGGTTCGGCAATCTGCTCTCGCCGTCGGCGCAGGCGGGCGACGGAAACGTGCTTCAGCCTGACGACGATGATCTGCTCGATCCCGAGAACGCCAACCTCAACGACTCGATCAGCGACGGCTCCAGCCAGATCAACAACGATATCAACAACAGTGTCAGCCGCAGCGACAGCAGTTCCAGCGAGCCGTTCCACTTCGAAGAAAACTACGAGGATAACAACGCCCTCGACAACGCCAACCAGCCCGGAGCGGGCGGACAGCGCGCCAATCTCAATCTGAGCGCGGCAGGCTCGGTGGCCTGGAACTTTGCCGATTACACTGCACACGCAGGGCTTGAGGGCACATCGTCACAGCCGCTGACGATCATAAGCTTTACCGAAAACTCTGCAAAAAGTGCGGCCAACCGTGCCGTGAGCATTTCAGCGCAGGCAGACAAGTGGCAGGCGGCGTTCTCGGGCGGTGCAGCGGCGGCTCTTGGAGCCGGCGGCGCCGAGGTCACATCTGTCGGCATTGGCGGCACGCTGTCTGTCAACAGCGGCAAGAGCCTTGTCTCTGCTGATTTGACCAGCGTGAAGATCGGCGCGCTCGACGCCTCAAAGGGCGCGACGAAGGATGTCATTGCCCTTTCGGCCGGCAGCAGCGGGCGCAGCGTTGTCGGCGCGCTGGGCCTGGCCGTTACCAAAGGCAGCGACGAAAGCGGCGCGGCGCTTGCCGCCAACGTCTCAGCCAACACGCTGAACAACAGAGCCAAAAGCACCGTCTCAGGCGTGTCATTTGACACATCTGCGGCGGCAAAAGCTGTTTCGACTGATCTTGACGTGCTGTCCTACGCCAAGGACACGCAGGTCACCGGCGCGGTCGATCTTGCCGTCGGCAAATCGAAGGCGGCTGTCGGTGCGGGCATCCAGGTGGCCGTGATCAAAAACGACATTGGCTCGACGATCATAAACAGCACCCTGAACAATCTCGGCGCGGTCAGCATCGATAGTTTCCTGGGGGTGAAGCAGGTCGTCGCCGGCATCGCCGTCGCGGCGGGGGCCGGCAATTCCGAAAGTGCCTGGGCATACAGCGGCGCTCTGGTTGTCGATACGCTTATCAATAAAGCTTCAGCTCAGGTCCTCAGCTCTGACCTGACGGCGAGCGGAACTGTGCACATCGCCGCCGGCGACGGGGCCGATATCGACAAGCGCATCAAGCAGCATGAGGCCAGCACCAGTTTCGACCTCACTGTCAGCGCCGACACCACGGCGTTTGCCAAGCTCGGCAGCACTGAGAGCTTCTACAAGGGCGCGGAGCTCGAAACGTCCGACTATTACAAAAAGTTCACAGAAGGCAAGCCCCCTGCCGACAGCAAAACGACCACGGTCGATCAGACGCTGACCGGCCGCACCGGCCTGACGATCATCACCGGCGCGCTCACCGGATCGGGCACAGCGAACGGCAGCGCTGCGGGCACGGCTGCCGTCGTCAACAACCTGCGCAATACGATGACGACGAACGTCCAGAACAGCACGATCACTGCCGCAGGACTGAACGCGGGCAGCGAAAACGGCGCGGCTCTTGTCGCTGTCGCTGCAGGCGCGGCCGTAGGCAAAGGCAGCTGGGCTGCCGATGGCTCGGTGGTTTGGAACTCGATCGTCAACAGGGCTAATACCACCGTCCAAAACGCCGCTATCACGATCACAGGGACGAACTCCAGCTCTCTGACTGCCCAGAACAGGGCGCTGTCAGTGGGCGTCGCCGGCGCTGTCGGCCTGTCGGTCGGCAAAGTTGCAGCGGGCGTCTCTCTTGGGTATTCGCATGTCACCAACGACGCTGTTCTTTCCGTGACAGGTGACGCGAATAAAACTCTATCTGGTGCGGGCGGCTCATTGTCGGCCGCGGCTCAGAACAGTGCCAACAGCTGGCTCGCTGCGGTTGCCGTGCCTGTTTCCACGCAGAGCGGCGCGGGCGGCGGTATCGGCGCGCTGCACCGCATCACAGGAGAGACGTCTGCGGTCTTGGACCGCCTGACGATCGACGGCTGGTCCGGCCTCGGCGTGACCGCAGCTGAAAAATCCTCGGCGAAGACGCTTGCCGGCGCGGTCACCGTCAGCGCTCAGGCCGGCGCCGTCGGCGGCACGATCGCTGTGACGCAGATCGGCACGCTCAGCGGCAAGGATCAGGCGCACACGCTCCACGCCGCCGTAAATAACAGTATCGTGACCATGGCCGACAGTGCCGGCACGCTCAACGTTGCCACGAGCGACGACGCTTCCATCCTCACGGTGGCTGTCGGCGGCGGCTATGGCGGCAATTTCCAGGGCACGGGCGCGGTCGGCGTCAACCTGTTGCACCGCCGCGATCTGGCTGAACTCAACACGACGAACGTCACCGGGACAAAAACGGCCGTTTCGCTGATGGGCGAAAAATCGTCGTCGCTGCTCAACGTCGGCGTTGAGATCTCAGGCGGCGGCACCGGAGCGGGCGGCGGCGCGATCGTCGTCAACCGTATCGGCGACGAGAACCTGGCCAGCGTTCCTGGCTCAAAGATCGACGTCGGCAGCTTCTCCTCGCTGGTCAACTCTGACACCAGGCTGATCAACGCCGTTCTGGGCTTTTCCGGCGGCGGCACTGGGGCGGGGCAGGGCATGGTGCTTGTCAACTCCGTCTCGCCTGAGACTGCTCTGAATATCGACGCTTCGGACATCTCTGCCGATCAGTCGCTGGCGGCCATCGCCCAGAGCGACACGGAGATGCGCAACTACGCCGGACAGTGAGCCGGCGGCGGCACGGGCGCTGGTGCCGTTCTGCTCGAAGTCAACTATCTGAACGAT
>JAGAYQ010000161.1 GCA_017940445.1 Pyramidobacter sp.
GCGCTTTCTCACGCTTACGGGTCTGCCGGGCTGGAAATACTACGGCAAGGACATCGCCTACAAAAAGCTCGGCTGGGACATCAGCCGCGAGAATCAGAACCATTACATCCTCTGGAATCCTGAAAAGGTCACGCTGCTGGGAACGCCGTATCTCCATTATCTGAAGGACAAGTTCGAGCACGCCGGACGCCGTTCGCTGATCTTCGACCGCGCTCCGATGGAAGCCCGGTTCCGCGACAACGCCACGGGACGCGAGTTCACGCTGGTGTGCGTGCACCTCAAGAGCTTCAACACAGCCGGCAAGAGCGACGTGGAGGCCGCGCAGCGCTACAACATCGCCAAGCGCGCCGCGCAGACGGAGAAGCTGAACGAGCTGTCGAAAAAGCTGAAAGGCCCCGCGTTCATCCTCGGCGACTACAACAGCCCCGATCCCACGCGCGAAGTGACGTTCCCGCTGATGACGCTGGAGCGCGGCACCACGTTCGACAACTGGAACAGCAACATCGACTACATCGGCTATGTCGGCATCGACCGCGACAAGCTGGGCACGCCGAAGGAGACCGAAGCGCGGATCGAGCGCCGCTCGACGAAACGCAAGGATCATCCCGACCACGACGTGCTCACGCTCGACGTGACGCTCGACTAAATCTCCGCCATGAACAGGGCACGACGATTTTTCGCGCTGCTGCTGGTTTCACTGCTGCTGGCAGCGTGCGGCGCCGAAGCGGCGTTTTCGGCCGGCCAGGCGCTGCAGCCGGCTGTGCAGCGGGCGCTCGGCGACGTCCGCCGCGTCTCGCGCGGTACGCATGCGCCGGAGGCGGTCCAGCGCGAGCGCATCCTGCACTATGACGTGACCGCCGAGGTGAATCCCGACGCATCGCTGACCGTGCGCGAGGACCTGGAGTTCATCGCCTCCGGCATCAAGATCAAGCGCGGCCTCGTGCGCGCCATTCCCGTCCGCTACCAGACATCCGAAGGGCGAAATGTTGAAGTGGGGCTGGAAGTGCTGTCAACTTCGGTCGACGGACGCTCGCTCGACTGGAAGGAATCGGACGAAGGGCGCGGGCGTCAGATCCGCATCGGCGATCCCAAGCGCGAACTGAGCCACGGCACGCACCGGCTGTCGCTCGTCTACCGCACCACGAAACAGCTGGGCTTTTTCGACACGCACGACGAACTGTACTGGAACGTGACCGGCAACGAATGGGACATGCCCATCCAGAGCGCCTCGTTCCGTCTGAAGCTGCCGGGAAGGGATTTCGGCGAGGACTTCTATACGGTCGAATGGTACACGGGCGCTTTCGGCTCCACCGACAGAAGCGGCGCCCGCGAAACGGCCGGCCGCACGACCGTGACGACGCGGGCTCTCCAGCCCGGTCAGGGGCTGACGGTGGTCTACACCTGGCCCAAGGGCATCGTGCTCAAGCCCGATCCGACGATGAGCGAGCGCGTTTCCGATTTCGCCTGGGAACACGGTAGCTCTATCTTCAACTGGCTCTCCGGGCTGGGCGCAGCCGTCGCTGCCGCGCTGCTGGGACTGTGCGGCATCCGCGCGCTCACCAACCACACGGGCGAAGTCGCCGCGTCTCCGCTGTTTCACGAACCCGAAGGACTGTCGCCGTCGCAGGCCCGCCTGATCCACGCCGGCGACGCCGATACCAAAGCGCTCAGCGCCGAGATCATCAAGCTGGCCGTGCAGGGCTGGCTGAAGATCTCCGGCAGCAAAAAAGAAGGCTACGAACTGGAGAAAGTCGACCGTTCCGATAAGCCCGGCGATCCTGGTCAGAAGCGCCTGCTGAGCATCCTCTTCCCAGGCGGCGCGCCAGGCCTGCGTCTGGCCAGATCAGAGCACGAACGCTTCCAGGAAGCGAAGGAAGCCGTCAAAGAGAGCGTGAACGCAGACGCGCTCTACTCCAGCGGGAACGGACTTCTGCGCGGCGCGTTTGCGGCGCTGCTGATCGGATCCGCGCTGGCCAGCGCTTTTGCTCTGATCACTGAGGCAGGCACGGCCAAGCAGTTCACGGGCGGGCTCTTCGCCGCCATCCTCAGCGTTTTTGCGTTCTCGGCCTCGTTCCGGGGCGTCGGCGCTGCGGCGGGAGGATTTCTCACCCTGCTGCGGGGCTTCTTCCGCTTTATCATCCCCGCAGCCCTCTGGGGCATCGTCATGCTGACCGAAGAGCCGGGCAGCATCTGGTACGCGCTGCCCGTCCTGATCGGAGCGCTCCTGGGACTGCCGCTGCGGCGGCGCCTGCTCCGCTGGACGCCCGAAGGCCGCAAAAAGCTCGAGCAGACGCAGGGGCTTGAGATGTTCATCCGAGCCGCCGAAAAGGACCGGCTGGAACTGCTCAACGCGCCCGACGACACGCCTGAGCTGTTTGAAGAGCTGCTGCCCTACGCCGTAGCGACCGACAGCGTGAAAAACTGGACAAGCCGCTTTGCCAAAGTGCTCGAAGCCGCTTCGTACCAGCCCGAATGGTGCTCCATGCCGATGCACGGCGCACACTTCGTCGCCGACGACTTCACAAGCGGCTTCAACTCGCTTGCCAGCGGCTTCTCGTCAAGCCTCAGCTCGGCGTCGACGCCGCCCGGTTCGTCATCAGGCAGTTCCGGCTTCGGCGGAGGCGGCGGTCACGGCTGGTAATAAAAGCACTGCAAACAAAAATCCGACGGCTGAGTTCCACGCGGAACGGGCCTTCGGATTTTTTGCGGTTATTTTTTCTCGCCAGCTGGCGAGTCGTGTCCATAATTGTAGCAGAAGAATGCGTGCGAGAGCAGTTCGCGGTCGCGATACTCGAACAGATCCAGACCGGTCAGATCCTTGACGCGGGCGATGCGGTAGCGCAGGGTGTTGGAATGCACATGCAGCGCTTCGGCCGCTTCGGCGATCGTGTCGGTCCGGGTGGCTACGGCAAGCGATTCCATCAAGGTACAGTTGCCGTGTTCCGCGTCGTAGCGCACCACGGGAGATAAATTTTTCTCCACAAACAGCCGCGTTTCCAGCGTTTCCGTGCCACCCAGCAGAGACAGTTCGTGCAGCCAGTCTTCGTAATACAGCACTGCGCCGGCAGAAGCGCCGGGAGCGACACGGAAACAGTTGCTGGCGATGCGGTAGCTGTCGCGCACGCCCGTCAGGCCGGATACAAGCGGCCCGACAGAGAGGAAAGCAAAACGCTCGGACGCAAGGAGC
>JAGAYQ010000018.1 GCA_017940445.1 Pyramidobacter sp.
GACAGTCAAAATGTATCATGAAGTTCGGCAATGGAAAAGCATATTGTAATTTCGCTGTTGCATCTTAAAATTGCATAATATAAAGGACTGCCATGCTCGCACAAATGCTCACGAACGTGGCGGTCCTTGCAGTATTGGCGCTTTCGCGCCGATTGGGGGCGGTTGAATTGCGGACGTACACGTAGCCTTCCATGATGCGGCGGGCAGTGCGATCGAGGTTGCCGCTCAGCACTGTATGCGTGCCGTCGGGGTTGTCCTTGAGGTCAGCGTAGGCATGCATGACGCCCCAGGGATGGCCGATGCGGACATGCGTGACATGGTTGTCGGGGTGCTGTCCGTTCCCGCAGACGATCTCGTTGACGATCGTGCCGGGCGTGTTTGCAGCGGTGACGGTGCAGATCGCGCCGGTGCCCATGTAGGCATCGATCATCTTCATGTTGACCGAGAAGAGACGACCGACGATATCGATATCGCCCACGCTGATGGCTGCGCCGCTGCCGGCGGTGTAAGCCACAGGCTTGCGCACGAAAGCGATCTTGGGCAGCGTCTGACTGTTGATGCGTGCGTCTTCAAGTTCCTTGGCAAAACCCAGCAGGATGGCACCGGTGCCGCGGATCACTTCGAGCTTGCGGCAGATTTCCTTGCAGTTGTGCAGAGCGTTGAACTCGGAGGGGATCTCCGTGCCCGTCACTCCAAAGTCCTCAGGATGGAGGAAGATAACGGGGTTGGCGGCATCGACGAAGCTGTACTCGTAGGTCTTGCCCTCGACTTCGATCGTGTCTTTGGCGTGTCCCGTGGGCAGCAGCTTGCCGGAAGCGGCGCCCTGAGGAGCGACGAACTTGAGCGTGACCTTGGCGGCTGTGCCGGGCACGCCGTCGATGGCAAAATCACCTTCGGTGACCGCGCGTCCGTCTTTGACGGGGACCTGGGCGACGATCTCCTTCTGGGTGTTGGTGTTGAAGATATGCACTTCCGTCATCGGCTCGACGGCAGGAACTAGACCTTCGTCGATGGCGTAAGGGCCGACGGCGGAGCTGATGTTGCCGCAGTTCATCGTCTTGCCGACGATGGGCGCCATCACGTCGACCTGGCCGAACGTGTAGTCTACGTCGATCCCCGGGCGCGAGCTCTTGTTGATGATGGCGACTTTGCTGGTGGAGGTGTTGGCGCCGCCCATGCCGTCGATCTGGCGGCGGTCAGGCGAGCCGAACGCGGACAGGATCACCTTGTCGCGCTGCGCTTCATCCTTGGGCAGATCTTCGTCGCGGAAGAACACGGCCTTGCTCGTGCCGCCGCGCATATAGACGCAGGGGATCTTTCTGTTGGGTTTGTATTCCATGTTTAGGACCGTCCTTTTCAGCGGAATTGGGATAGCTCTTTAATATCAGAACGAAACGACGTTATCAAGAGTTTTGCTGAGTTGGAAAGCATTTTCAGGATTTGAAAACGCCTGTTTTTTGAGCGGGAGCTGCATAAAAAGGGCCGGCTGCGATGAGCCGGCCCTTTTTGTTGGAATGTGTTACGCCGGCTTATTTGGCAAGGCCGATGGCCTTGACGAGCTCGGTCATATCTTCGTGGCCCTTCATGAGGACCTTGGTGAACTCTTCGCTGTTGGCGTAGACCTGAGGCTCACCCAGCTTCTTGGCGCGCTCCTGGTACTCGGGCGAAGCGATGATCTCAGCAAACTTCTCCTCAAGAAACTTGCGAATCTCCATGGGCACGTCCTTGTGGCAGAACACGCCGCGCCAGCTGGTGATGAGCGCGGAATAGCCCTGCTCCTCGAACGTAGGCACATCAGGCAGCTCTTCGAGACGCTTGTTTCCGACCACGCCGATAACCTTCATCTGACCGGCCTTGACGTTTTCGCTCAGAGCGGGGAAGAACGAGCTGATCGCGGTAACATGGCCGCCGAGCACGTTGGCGATGCCGGGCGCGGTTCCCTTGGCGGGGATGTCCTTGGTCACGCTGGCGATGCCCATCTGATAGATGGCGTTGGCGCCCTGGATGTGAAGGCTGCTGCCGACGCCGGGGTGACTCCAGGAGAACTTGCCGGGGTTGGCTTTTGCCCACTCGACCATTTCTTTGGCGTTGTTGAACGGTGCATCGACGCGCACTGCCAGCACGGAGGCAACGTCAGAGCACTGAGCGATGCCGACGTATTCTTCGGTCTTGTAGCCGACCTTGCCGATCAGAGGAGCGGTGGGAAGGGACAGTGTTGAGTAGAGGATGGTGTAGCCGTCCTTGGGGGCCTTGGCGACGTAGGTCGCGCCGATCGCGCCGCCCGCGCCGGGCTTGCAGACGATCTCAAGAGGCTGGCCGAGGAACTTCTCCGCGCCGGGGGTGAGGATCTCAGCTGCCAGGTGCGTGCCGCCGCCGGCCGCGTAAGGGACGACCATCGTGATCGGTTTTCGGGGATAGTCGGCCGCGAAGGCCGAAGCGCCGAGAGCCAGAGCACAGGTAAGAGCGAAAGAAACTTTCTTCATCATTTTCATTGAACTGCACCTCCATAAAGATTTTGACCTTTGGGGCCCAATTGAAGTCGAACGAATGCCGGCTGTGAAACCGTGGGGATTACGCCATTTTTTTCTGTTTGCGGGACCTGAACGCGAAGAAATAGACTGAAACAAGCGTGAGCGCCAGCAGCGTCGCGCAGATGGGCTTTTCAAGGAACGTCATGTAGTTGTTGCCGGAAATGCGCAGCGCGAGGCGGAAGTTGAGCTCCGCTTCCGGTCCCAGCACGAACGCGATGATGAACGGCGCGAGCTGGAACTTGTAGCAGCGCAGCACGTAGCCAAGCAGGCCGAAGGCGAACATCATGAAGCAGTCGAACAAATTGCTGCGTACCGAGTACGTACCGACGATACAGAGGATGAACACGCAGGGGAAGAGGATCGACTTGCGGATCTTGACGATGCGCACAAACAGCGGCAAGAAGATCATGCCGAGAATGAGCACGGCCACACAGGAGAGGATTAGCGAGACATAGATCATGTACACGTCGTTGATATGCTGCGAGAACAGAAGCGGTCCGGGCTTGAGACCGTGTGCGATAAAAGCACCGACGAGGATGGCTGTGACCACGTCGCCGGGGATGCCCAGTGCCAGCATGGGAACGAGCGCACCGCCGCAGACGCCGTTGTTGGCCGATTCAGCTGCGGCCACGCCGTCAATGATGCCCGTGCCGAACTTCTCGGGATACTTGGAGCGGCGCTTTGCCTCTGCGTAAGCGAGGAACGAGGCCGTGCTGCCGCCTACGCCGGGAAGAACGCCGACGAACGTACCGATGATACCGCTGATGAGAATGTTCCACTTCTGCGACCAGTACTCGCGGAATGTGATACGGTCACTGGAGACGTTGAGCAGCTGGGTGGGCTCGTTGAGGACCTTGCCGCCGGCGCGAAGCTGCATCATCAGCTCAGAGAGCGCGAACACGCCGATGAACACTGAGAGCATTGTGAAGCCGTCGAACAGGTCGAAGATGCCAAACGTCAGTCGGTCTGTGCCGGACACTGGGTCCTGGCCGACCGTTGCCGCCAAAAGACCGAGCGCTGCCGCGACGAGGCCTTTGAGCATACTGTCGCCGCACACGCCGGCGATCAGCGTCAGCGCCAGCACCATGATGCCGAAGTACTCTGCCGGACCGAACTGGATCGACAGATTGGCCAGTGTCTTGGCCAGCAGGATCAGGATGACGCTGGAGATCAGGCCGCCAGTGCACGACGCGGTGAGTGCCATGCCGAGCGCCTTGCCGGCTTTGCCATTGTTGGCCATCTGATAGCCGTCAAAGGCGGTCGCCGCTGCGCTGGCGGTGCCGGGCGTGTTGATGAGGATGGCGGAGATCGAGCCGCCGTACATTGCGCCCTGATACGCGCCAATAAGCGTCATGATCGCGTAGCTGGGCGGCAAATAGAGCGACATGGGCAGCAGCAGCGCGATCGTCATGCTCGGGCTGATGCCAGGCAAGGCACCGCCGATGATGCCGGCAAAAGCACCGCCGACAAGAAAGAGAACGTTCTGGAAGGTGATGTTTGAAAGTACGGCTTGCAGGGCTTCCATCTTAGAAACCTCCTAACATCCACGTGGGAAAGTGGATCTTGAACACCTTACTGAACAGCAGGAAGACAACGGCCACGAACGCAGTGGAGATGACCAGCCCTGTCACGTACTTGCGGTAGCCGAAGAACAGCAGCAGTACGGGTAGCATTACCAGTGAGGCGACAAGGAAACCGACGTAGTCCATCGCCAGCACGTAAATGATTGCTATCGCCAGGAAGACGAGCTGCGTGCGGTTAGCCCAGATGCCTGTGAAAATCTCTGCGGGGGCGAACTTTTGGCCCTCTTTCAGCCCTGTGACGAACGCGATGGCCGAGAACACCAGTCCCAGATACACGGCCATCAGTGGCCAGAACAGCGGCGAGACTTCGTAGCCCTCAGAACCCTCGACAAACTGATACGTCGCCGGGATCATCGCTGCGCAGAACAGAAAAATACAGAGATATAGCGTTGTGTCGTTCTTTTTCAAGTGATCGCTCCCTTTCTTGAAATTGAGTGGCACGGAATGGAAACGCATAATATTTTAAAAAAGCTGAGTAAAGACAGCTTTGCGTCTCTTTCTTTGTTGATAAGCAAAACTTATCATGGCTAGGTGAAATTGAAAAGCAAAAATAATTTTGATTCATGCAGAAAAAAGTTGCATTGAAACGTTTCTTGGCCAATACTATTTTTTCGCTGCTGCCTGCTTCTTCATGTAGCCGAACAATCCGCCGGCTTCCATGATCTCGTGCTCCAGGTCGCTGACGGCGTCGCCGTGGAACTCTTCGCCGGTGACGGTGTCGCGCACGCTGCCGGTGGCGAGGTCGACTTCCAGCGTATCGCCGTTTTTGATCTTGCCGCTCTTGATCGCGTCGGACAGGCCCTTGACGAACAGCACGGGATAGCCGTTGTTGATGGCGTTGCGGTAGTAGATCCTGGAGCAGGTCTCTGCCAGCACGCAGGGCACGCCCGCGTACTGGAGGCAGTAGACGGCATGCTCGCGGGACGAGCCGCAGCCGAAATTCTTGCCCGCAACGACGAAATCGCCGGGCTTCACTTCCTTGGCGAAGTTCTCGTGTCCGGGATAGTACTCGAAGCTGTACTGCGGCATTTGTGCCGGATCGGTCTCGGCAAGGTATTTGTTGTGATAGATAAGGTCGGTGTCCACGTCGTCGCCGAAGACGAACGCGCGTCCGGTCTGTTTGCTCATGTTCGGGTTCCTCCTTTAAATGTTAGGAACTGTTGATTGATTCTGATTATGAATAACGTGCAGGAAAAGCTGAGAAAATGCGTCAGATCCGAAGAAAACCGTCCGTAAGGGGCTTCGGAGGCGTACTTCCGTACGTTGGAGAAGCCCCTCGGACAGCGTTTCGCAGGAGATGGCGTATTTTATCGGCTTTTCCTTATTCGCCAAGGATGTCGCGCGGGTCGGTGATCTCGCCGCGCAGAGCGCTGGCCATAGCGGCCATGGGGCTCATCAGGTAGGTGTGGCTGCCCTTGCCGACTTTGCCGATAAAGTTGCGGTTGTTGGTGGCGATGCCCACGTCGCCCTTCGGCATGGCGCCGTAATGCTCGGCCGTGCAGAGCGCGCAGGTGGGGTTGGTGAAGACGATGCCGGCTTCCAGGAACTTCAGCGCCAGGCCTTCGCGCACGCACTGCATCTGCACTTCGGTCGTGCTGGGCGTGATGATGACGCGCGTACCGGGATGGACCGCGCCGCCGCCGGCCATCAGCACGTCATAAGCGGCCTTCATATCTTCGTAGCGGCCGTTGGAGCACGAGCCGATGTGCACCTGGTCGACGTGCGTCCCCGCCACCTCGCGCACGGTCCTGACGTTGTCGGGCGCGTCGGGGCACGAGGCCATGGGCTCAAGGTCGGTCACGTCATAGTGAAGTTCCTTGATGTAGGGCGCATCGGGATCTGCGGCAAGAAGCTTGACTCGCTCGCGTACTTCCTCGCCGGCACGGGCGGCAAGCCATTCAAGCGCTTCGCCGTTTGGCATGATCAGCGGGACTTTGCCGCTCATCTCGGTGACCATGGAGCAGAGCGTGATGCGCTCGGCCACTGAGGCGTTTTCGATCGTCTCACCCGTGAACTCGACGGCGAGGTAATCCATGCCGCCGGCACCGAGGTCGCCGATGATCTTGGTGAGCAGGTCGCGCATGCAGACGCCCTTTTTGAATTTTCCGGTGACGACGATCTTCATCGTCTCGGGCACGCGGAACCAGGCTGTGCCGGCGATGTAGGCGGCTGCCACGTCGCTGTTGCCGACGCCGGTGGCAAAGATGCCCATGCTGCCGAGCAGGTTCATGTGGCTGTCGGTGCCCAGGACAACATCGCCCGGCTTCATCAGACCGGCTTCAAGCATGACGTGCTGGCCGACGCCGTGGTTTACGTCAAAGACGTGCTTGATGCCCTGACGCTTGGCGAACTCACGGATGATCTTCTGATTGTTGGCGACTTTCTCGCTGTGAGCGGGAGCCTGGAGGTCGAACGTGTAGGCGATCTTGTCGGGATCCCACACCCTGGCTTCCATGCCCATTTCTTTTTCAAA
>JAGAYQ010000162.1 GCA_017940445.1 Pyramidobacter sp.
GATCGATTTTCTTCCCCTGTTCGACGAGGACGAAGCTCGCCGCCATTCCGTGCGTCCCGGCATCACCGGCCTGGCGCAGGTAAACGGGCGCAACGCGATGAGCTGGGACGAGCGCACGGCCTACGATCTCGAATACGTCGAAAACATCGGCCTCTGGCTGGATTTGAAGATCATCTGGCGCACCGTCGCTGCCGTCTTCTCCCGATCGGGCATCAACGCCGGCGCGCACGAGACGATCATCACGCCGCCGACGACCGTCAAGCGGCCGCACATCCTTCGGCAGCTCGGACTGACTCAGGAGGGAGCTCATGAGCACTAAGCTCCTCATCACCGGACACGGCTTCGTTGCCCGCAGCCTGGCTGCCTGGCTCAGCCGCTTTGACGGGCGCTATGACTGCCGCCTCATCAGCCTGCGCGATACCAAATGGAGATCGGCGCCGTGGCAGGAATACGATACGGTCGTCCACACCGCGGGGATCGCCCACGTTTCGCTCAATCCGGCGATGGAAGGCGAATACATGCGCGTCAACCGCGATCTTGCCGTCGAAGCAGCGCGCAAGGCCCGCGACGAGGGCGTGAAGCAGTTCATATTTATGAGCAGCGTCATCGTCTACGGCGACAGCGCTCCGCTGGGAAAAGACAAGCAGATCACCGCGCAGACCGTTCCCGCACCGAGCAATTTTTACGGCCGCTCGAAGCTCGAAGCCGAAGCCGGCATCAGGGCTCTCGCCTCTCCCGATTTCGCCGCTGCCGTCGTGCGCTCGCCAATGATCTACGGGCCCGGCTGCAAGGGCAATTTTCCCCTGCTGGTCAAATGCGCCCGCACGCTGCCCGTCTTTCCGCTCGTGGACAACGTGCGCAGCATGATCTTTATCGATAACCTGTGTGAATTTCTGCGTCTGCTCATCGAAAACCGCGACAGCGGCATCTTCTGGCCGCAAAACGCCGAGTCCGTCAGCACCAGTGATCTCGTTGTCCGACTCGCCCAGGCACAGGGACGGACCATCCGCCTCACCCGCGTGTTCAATCCCGCCCTGCACATGCTGCGCCGATTTACGCCGCTTATCGACAAAGCATTCGGCTCCCTGCATATCGACAGACGCCTGAGCGAGTATCGCCAGGATTACCGAGTCGCCGGGCTTGAGCAGTCGCTCAGAGAGACGCTCGAAAGGCGCTGAAAGAAAGGAACTGTCATGCCCAAACTTCTGATCATCACCACCATCCAGCGCACCCTGCGCGATTTTCTGCTCCATCATGACGGGAAAGAAACAAAGGATTAACACTATATGACGACCCTGATCATGGACTGTTTCGGCCTGGCCCCAGTCAGGCTGAAGCTGATGTACGAGTTCTTTTCTCAGCGTGACGATCGTGTGCAGATCATCTCTTCCGACTGGGACCACTTCAAAAAGAAGCAGCGCGCATCCGATTTGCCGCAGGTGGTATATCTGCCTACGCTCCCCTATTACAAAAACATCTCCGTGCGGCGGCTGGTATCGCACTGGCTGTTTGCCCGCTCGGCCTTTGCCTATGCCGAAAAGCTGAACGCCGAGACGATCTACACGCACGTACCGCCCAACGCGATGGCGCATTTTGCCAGGCGCTACAAAGAACGTCACCCGAGGTCGAAGATGTACCTGGGTCTGATCGACCTATGGCCGGAATCGATGCCCGTCGGGCCGATGAAAAACCGTTTTCCGTTCACGCTGTGGCGCGCGATGCGCGACATGGCCCTGGCCGCCGCCGACATCGTCACGCCCGAGTGCGACCTCTACCGCCGGCTTCTGCGCGGCACTCCGGGCATGGATGACGCGCCGCTTCTGCGCCTTGTCAACGAAGACCACGGCCTTTTCTCTCCCGAAGTGCCGCCGCATGACGCGCTGCGCCTGTGCTATCTTGGGTCGGTCAACACGATCATCGATATCCCGCTGATCGCGTCGCTGCTCGGAGAGATCGCGCGGCACAAAAAAGTGGAGCTTCACATCATCGGTGACGGCGAAAACAGGGACACGCTGCTGAACGCCGCGAAAGCTGCGGGCACAGAAGCCTTTTTTTACGGCATCACCTTCGACGCCGAAAAAAAGCGCGACGTGTACCGCCGCTGCCATTTCGGCCTCAACATCATGAAGCCCCAGGTGTGCGTGGGCCTGACGATGAAATCCATCGATTATTTCGAGGCCGGACTGCCCCTGCTGAACAACATCGGCGGCGACACATGGGAGTGGGTGGCCAGCCGCGGCGCCGGTTTCAAC
>JAGAYQ010000019.1 GCA_017940445.1 Pyramidobacter sp.
ACGTTGCCGCGGACCGGTTCGACCCGAGCGGCAGGAAAGAGCTCCGCGATCTGGATGCGGCGTCGCGCTGACGAGCAGCCGATGAGCGAAACGCGGTCGGCAGACATGCCTTCGCGGAGGACGAGCGCGTCGCGCGGGTCGTCGCGGTGATAAAAGGCGATCAGGGGCAGCCGGGCGCTGACTGCGGCCGGCACGTCCTTAAGGCTGTGCACGGCCGCGTCGATCGAGCCGTCGAGCAGCGCCTGCTCAAGTTCCTGAGTGAACAGTCCCTTGATGCCGAACTTGTCCGATGCTTCCGAAAACGGCTTCATGTTCACGTCGCCCGTGGTGACGATCGGAACCAGTTCCGTCTGATATTCGGGATGCGCCCGGCGCACGGCATCCATGATCAGGTGTGTCTGTGCGAGCGCCAGGGCGCTTTTTCTGGTCCCAAAACGAAGGATCTTCATCCGTTGTTCTCTTCTTTCTTGTGTCGTTCTTCTGTGACGATCTGCGGCCAGATCGCCCGCAGGCGGTCGGCCAGCCGGCGCGTCAGGGCCGGATCAAGTCCTGCGGTCGAGACGTTGATGCTGGCGCCGTCATGCTCGATCAGCGAGGGAAAGCTGAACGTTCCCTCTGCGGCGTTGTCGGCGACGCTGACGGGAACGCCGCGCCTGTTCGCTTCCAGCGCGATGGCGTGATTTTCGTCGCGGCTGTCCGTGGCTGCGACGGCGAGGGCAGCGCGGCCGAGATCATCGGGCAGCCAGCCGCGGACGCACTGCTGGCAGCGCAGTTCTGACCAGCCTTCGCAAAATCTCAGAGCGACGGCTGTGACGGAAGCGCCGCAGCGCAGAAGCGTTCTGGCGCGGCGCAAAGCGATCGGTCCGCCGCCGATGACGAGGGCCTTTTTGCCTTCGAGCGGGATCAGCATCGGAAACAGCGGCGGGCGGGAAAGCCCCAGTTCGCGCCGGGCCCACAGCACTGCTTCGTCGAGAGTCGCGCCGTCTTCGGCGGAACGGCCGATGACGATCACGCGCGCGCCCGCGCTCTCGGCGGCGGCAAGTTTGTCCTCCATGCCGCCGGAAGCGCCGCCGTCTTTGGTAACGAGCATTTTCGCACCGGTCGCGGCGAACATGGCTTCGTTCATCGCGCGCGAGAAAGGCCCCTGCATGGCGACGATGTGTCCGGCGTCGTATCCGAGCGCTTCGCACTGGGCGATCACGGACGACGTCGGCAGGACCCGCGCGAACAGGCGCGTCTTTGCATTGGTCACGCCCGCAAAAGCGGGGAGCTCCTTGCTGCCGACGGTGAGCAGGACCTTTTCGTCAGTGGCGTTGAGCAGTTCAGCTGCTTCCTCCGCCGAAGCAACGACGACGGCGCTTTCGGGCAGCGGAGTGCGGGGGCGGGCAACGCGCAGCAGCTTGATGCCGGCAGCCGCACAGGCGGCGCGGATGTTTCTGGAGACTTCGACGGCGTAGGGATGCGTCGCGTCGATCACGTGCGTGATGCCTTCACGGCGAAACAGCGCTTCCATAGCCGGTGCGTCGAGCCTGCCGACGAGCGGCGTCACGTTATCGAGCCCTTCGAGCAGCTTCGCGCCGTAGTCCGTGGCCACGCAGCACAGCGCCGGGATGCCGCGTTCCAGCAGCGTGCGGCTCTCTGTCGTGCCGCCGAAGACGAGCAGGCGGCTCATCGCTTTTCGAGGTAGCCGCGCGGCGTGACGAGCCGGCCGTTCACGATCTTCGTGGCGTGGTTGCCGATGATGACAGTGCAGAACATGTCGAGCCTGGCGTCGGCCAGTTCACCCAGAGTGGTCAGGTGTGTCTGTTCTCCGTCGCGTCCGGCGTTGCGCACCCAGCCGGCGGCGGTTTGCGCGCTTTTGTGGCGCATCAGGATGCCGCAGGCTTTGCGCAGGTTGTCGGGGCGGCCGTGGCTCATCGGATTGTAGAGACAGATCACAAAATCGCCGATCGCCGCGGCTTCCAGGCGCTTTTCGATGAGCTCCCAGGGGGTGAGCAGATCGCTGAGGCTGAGGATGACGAAATCGTGCATCAGCGGCGCGCCGAGCATGGCCGCAGCCGCACAGGCTGCCGTGACGCCGGGGACGATCTCGACATCGTCACCGGGGCCGGCCAGTTCGAGCATGATGCCCGCCATGCCGTACACGCCGGGGTCACCGCTGGAGATAAGGCCGACAGTGTGCCCGTCGCGCGAACGCCGCAGTGCGTCTTCGCAGCGTTCCACTTCGCCGCGCATGGGCGAGACGACCAGCTCGCACTTGCCGCGGAACTGAGGCTCAATGAGGTCGATATAAGTTTTGTAGCCGACGATCACGTCGCAGCGCGAAAGAGCGTTCAGCGCCCGCGGAGTCATCTGATCCTCACCGCCCGGACCGAGGCCGATCACATAGATCATGGTTTCGCCGCCTTTGCGTAAAATTTTTTTGCGGCCCCAAAGCCGCTGTTATTCGTGATAGGGTTTTCGCGCCAGCGCCATCGTGACGCCGGGATAGAGCGTTTTGCTGCGCACGAGCGCGCCTCCTGAGCAGCGCACTGCCGCACGCTCGCAGACGTTGTCCACGCCCGTGACGCTTTTGACGCGCTCCGAGGGCGTGAATCTTCCAGCAGTTGCCGCCAGCTCTGCGGCGGAGTAGGTGACAAACGGCACGCCGAGCGAATCTGCCAGTCCGATCAGTCCCGCTTCATCCTTTTTCAGGTCGATCGAGGCGACCGCACAGAGCGAGAGAGGGGAGACCCCGGCACCGGCGAGAAAATCGTCAAGCGAGCTTTTCAGTATATCCATCGTCGTGCCGCGCTTGCAGCCGACGCCGAGCACGAGCACGCGAGGCCGCAGCCACAGCGTCACCGGCCAGGGGGCGGGAGCGAGCTGATCCGTTACAGCCACGCCGACGCGCTCACCGTCGAGCACAGAGGAAGAAATGCGCTTGACGGCGCCGATGTTTTCGATGGCGCAGTCGTGCTCCTTGGCCCACTCGTCCACGGCCGTTTTGCCGTGGACATCGGTCGCGGTCGTGACGACAGGCATGCCGCCGGTCACGGCGGCGATGCGGCGGGCCAGCTGATTCGCGCCGCCGAGGTGCCCCGACAGCAGCGAGATCACGAACTGTCCCTGATCGTCCAGACAGACCACGGCCGGATCGCTCTGCTTGCTTTTGACAAGCGGCGCCACAGCGCGCACGGCGATGCCGCACGCGGAGACGAAGACCAGCTCATTGCCTGGCAGAAAGCGCTGTCGCGCCCAGTCTGAAACGGTGCCTTCCATCGGGAGAACGCCGTTTCCCGCATATCTGGCCGAGGCCCACGCCTCGCCGCCCAGCTCGCGTGCGATGCGCAGCGCCAGAGCTGCCCCATCGCGCGTGAAAGCGGCGACGCAGAGCGCGCTCATTTGCTGGCGGCTCGAAAGCCGTGTGAGAACGAGGCGTCGTAGAGCTTCGACAGCTCGTAATCGTTTCCGAGGAATCGCCCGATGAGGATCAGCGCCGTGTTATGGATGTTTTCAGCCTCTGCCTGCGCCGCGATCGTCGCGATCGTGCCGCGCAGCACTTTCTGCTCGGGCCATGACGCCTTGTAGACGACGGCCGCGGGCGTATCCGGCGGGTAGCCGCCCTCAAGCAGCGCTGCGCAGGTGGACTCCATCAGGCCGGAAGAGAGGAACAGCGCCATCGAGGCCTGATGCGAGGCCAGACTGCTGAGCTTTTCGCGCGGGGGCACGGGCGTGCGTCCTTCCATGCGCGTGATGATGACTGTCTGGCTGACGGACGGCAGCGTATATTCGGCCCCGGCCGCCGCGGCCGCGGCGCAGAACGAGCTGACGCCGGGGGTGACGTCGTAGGGGATGCCGAGCTCTTTGAGCCGGTCCATCTGCTCGCGGATGGCGCCGTAGATCGACGGGTCGCCCGTGTGCAGGCGCACGGCGTCCATACCGCGGTCGTGAGCGCTTTTCAGCTTTTCGATGACTTCGTCGAGCGTCATCGAAGCGCTGTTATAGATTTCGCAGCCGGATGGGGCCAGCTTGAGCAGTTCAGGATTGACGAGCGAACCGGCATAGATGATCATGCCGGCTTCCCCCAGCAGCTTTGCGCCGCGGAGCGTGATCAGATCGGGCGCACCGGGGCCGGCGCCGACAAAGTGGATCATTCAGTTTCCTTCTTTCTGTGCCGTGACGGCCGAAAAGATCGTCACGGGATTCTGAGCGGCCATGATGGCCGTGCTGCCGACCGTTTTCAGGCGGCTCACGCTCACCTGCACGGCGTCGAAACAGCAGAAATCCGGCCCGCTCATGAGGCGCGCGGCTTCGGAAAACGTCTTCAGCGCCACCGCGGAAACGACGACGCGGATGCCGGCGCCGAGAGCGGCGATGCGTGTCAGCAGCTCAGGCAGCTGCGGGCCGCTGCCGCCGATAAAGACGTGCGTCGGCCGCGGCAGACTTGACAGCACAGCGAGGTTATCGCCGTCAAAGACCCTCACGTTGTGCCGGTGAAATTTTGCGCAGTTGGCACGGATCAGCTCCGTCGCTTCAGGATTGCGCTCAACGGCGCACACTGTACCGTTTGGACATTCAAGCGCGGCGGCGATCGAAATCGACCCCGTTCCCGCTCCGAGGTCCCAGACGATGGCCTCGCGATCGAGCGAAAGCGCGTCGAGAATGGCACTGCGCACCACTTCACGCGTCATCGGCACGCTGGCGCGGATGAAATCGCTGTCGTGAAGCCGGGCCGCGGGCGGCGTCCAGGGCCGAGGATTTTCGATGAACACGAGCGCGAGAGCGTCGTATTTGCCGGATTTCAATTCGGCCGGCGCACCGCGGCTGAGCCGCTCGTCCTCGTAGCTCAGCCGTTCGCCGATCGTCATGCGCAGATCATTCATGCCCGCTTCGGACAGGACTGTGCAGACACGCTCCGGCTTCCATTCCGGACCGCAGAAAAAGATGACTTTGGCGTTCTGATCGGCGGCGTCGAGCAGCTGCGATTCAGAAAGCGCCCGTCCGTGTCCGGAGACGATCGCCGCGTCGATCCACGTCTGCCCAAGGCGGGCGCTCATCGTTTGCAGCGAGCTTATACCCGGGATCACTTCGATGTCGTCGTGCGGAAAGCGCTTTCTGATCAGCGGCAGCAGGCTGAACACTCCCGTGTCGCCCGAAACGAGCACGGCGGCGCTGCCGCTTTGGAGCGCCCGATCGACGGCGGCGAACGCGTCTTCGAACTTTTTCAGCTCGATGACGCGGGGATGATCAGCCGCAAGGGCGCGATGACGGGCAGCGGCAACGACGAGCCCGGCAGCGGCGATTGCGCTGCGCGCAGCCTGAGTAAGCTGATCGGGAGCGCCGGGACCGACGCCGATCACGTAAAGTTTATGTCGCATGACGGAGTTCCTCCGCAAAACCGGCGGCGCCGGCTGAACAGCCGAGGACGGCGCCCTGATTGTCGATAAAAGCAGCTTCGGCCTCGAGATCGCCGAACATCCTCGCGCGCACGCGCTGCGCCGTCACTTCGGCAAGGACGGGCCAGAGAAAATCAAGCTGCTCTTCGCGCATGACCTGCATGGCGACCTCGGTCGTCGAGCTGTCGTAGAGCCTTCGGATCGTTTCGCGCGGACAGCCGGCGAGCGCTGCCTGCGTGCAGAGCGCTTCGCGCCGTCCATCGCCGGTGCGGTTGTAGGTGTCGAATGTCCCGGCGGCGACTTTCAGCAGCTTGCCGGGATGCCCGCACAGCAGCACGCGCTGAAAGCCCAGCCTCAGCGCTTCGTCGAGGACATAGCCGACGTAGTTGCCCGTGTGCATGATGCAGGGACCGGCGATGTTCCACGCTTTGCGCATGGCCGCTTCGCCTGTGCTGCCGAAGGTGAGGCCGACGGTCTTCAGCCCCGCGGCGGCAAAGGTGTTCAGCTCCAGCGTAAACGATTCGTAGACCGAGTCGATGTTGTACGGCCGCACGATGCCGGTCGTGCCGAGCACGGACAGGCCGCCTTCGATGCCCAGCCGGGGATTGAACGTGTGACGCGCCTTCTCCTCGCCGCCGGGAATGGAAACGGTGACGACGGCCGAACGGCTGCCGATAACTGTGCGCAGCGCCGTTTCGATCATCGCTCTGGGGACAGGATTGATGGCCGGCTCGCCGGGAGGCACTTTCAGCCCCGGGCGCGTCACGGTGCCGACGCCGTCGCCGGCGCGAAACGTCACAGGGCCGTCGGCTGCGCCGATTTCGACCGATGCGGTCACGAGCATTCCGTTCGTGGCGTCGGGGTCGTCGCCCGCGTCCTTGATCACGCCGCAGACGGGATAAGGGAGTTCGACGATCTCCAGCGTCAGTTCACGTCCCGCAGGCGTGCTGATCTTCACGTTTCGGGGCGTGCGCGAATCGCGCTGCCTCAGGGCTGATGCGAGCGCGGCGGCTGCGGCGCAGCTGCCGGTCGTGAAGCCCTCGCGCAGATTTTTACGATCGGTAAATGCCATAGAGCAGCGCGTTGAGGATGGCCGAGGCGACTGTTGAGCCGCCTTTGCGCCCCATGGCGATGATCGAGGGGACGTCAGTGCGGGCCAGCCGTTCTTTTGATTCGATGACGTTGACGAAGCCGACGGGCACGCCGACGACTAAGGCAGGGTGGGCTTTGCCCTCGTCGATGAGTTCACAGAGGCGGATCAGCGCTGTCGGCGCGTTGCCGATGGCAAAAATGGCTTCGGGGGTTTCTGCGACGGCGTGCTCCATCGAGACGACGGCGCGCGTGACACCGCGCGAAAGGGCTTCCTCGGCGATCTCGGGAGCGGACATGCGGCAGACGACAGAAACGCCGAGCGCAGCGCACGATTTTTTGCTGATGCCCGCGGCGGCCATCATCGTGTCGGTGACGACGGTGACGCCCCGGCGCAGCGCTTCGCGAGCCTTGCTGACGGCGTCGGGCGTGAAGCGCAGGTTCTTCTGAAATTCAAAGTCGGCCGTCGTGTGGATGACGCGCTTCACGACGTCAAGATCTTCGGCGGAGCCGGTCCACGGCTCCATTTCGGCGGCGATGGTCCTCATGCTCGCCTGTTCGATTTCATCGGGTCTCAATGACATCACCTCGTTCAGTTCAATGTATTACAAAAGCAGCGGCACGGCAGCGGCCGCGAGAGTCAGCAGCCCAAGCGCGGCCGACGCGGCCACGTTCCAGGCCAGCATCGACTGGGCCACGTGGCGCGGGAAAAATCCGAAATAATAGCCGGCGTTGGTGCGTACAAGCCGCGTGAGCAGGCTCAGACTGTTGCCGAGCAGCAGAGCGAACACGGCCTGCGCGGTGGTCAGCTCGCCGGCGGCAAGGCTGCCCCCGGCCAGTGCCAGCGCCGCGGAAACGTGAGCGAACGACGCGGCGGCGACGGCCAGCGCGGGCAGCGGGATAAAGGCGCTGCCTTTCAGCCAGGCGTGCAATGCGCGCTCAGCCGGCGGCACGAGCAGCATCGCCAGCGCGTAAAACAGCCACGCCCACGGCAGCGTTTTCAGCAGCCGAAGCGCGAACTTCTTTGCCGATTCCTTTTTTGCGGCGCTCAGCTCTTCAAGCGGACGGTCGTTGTGCTCGCCGCGGTTGAGGATGAACAGTTCGATAGCGAACTTGGCAGCCGAGCGGAACAGCAGCGTGAGCGCGAACAGCCCTCCGGCAAGATGCGCCAGACTGCACGCGAGG
>JAGAYQ010000163.1 GCA_017940445.1 Pyramidobacter sp.
CGAGGTCCCGCGGCCGAAATTGGCACCGCCGTTTTCGAGAAAGTCCTTCATGGCCTCGGCCACGCAGGGAGGTTTGGGCCACGTGGTCGCTGCGTTGTTGAAATAGATCGACATTGTTTTTTCCTTTCTTTTCCATAGGCAGCCAAATCGCATCCCGGCTGATTTTTTTTATTATACATCGTTTCCCGGCGGTTTTGTCTGCGCCTTGCAGTTTGACGTTTTTTGTGGATAATATCCTTGGAGTAGTTTGCATTTGCGCCTGCGAAAGGGACTTTTCCACAAAAATCCTGGCAGTTTTCGCGGCGCAGATTTCATGTCTTTTGGGCCTTTATATAAAGACGCACAAGGTGGGTACTCAATGAAAGACGTCAATCAAATCTGGAAGGAGCTCCAGAAGTACGCCGAGCCGCTCCTTCCGCCGCAGACCGTCGACATCTGGCTGAAAGCGTGCGTACCGACGCATATGGACGGCGACAAGCTGGTCGTCGAAGCGCTGCCGTTCGTGGTGAAGAAGATCCGCGAGGAACACCTCGCCACGCTCGAAAAGGTCATGGTCGAGCACGGTCTGGGCAGCGGTCTCATCCTGGCGACCGAGACGAAAACCGAAGAACAGGAAAAGCCCGCGGCGGAGAAGGCTCACGCGAAGCCGCTGATCGCCTACAACGGGCTGAACCGCCAGTACGATTTCGCCTCGTTCGTCGTCGGCAACTCAAACCGCATCGCCTACGCCTCCAGCTTCGCCGTGGCCGAGGCTCCCGGTGAGTCATACAATCCTCTGTTCATCTGGGGCGGCGTCGGACTGGGCAAAACGCATCTGATGCACGCCATCGGCAACTACGCGCAGAGCCAGAATCCCGACATCAAAGTGCTGTATCTGTCGTCGGAGAAGTTCACCAACGACCTGATCACGGCCATCAAGAACAACAGCACGCAGAGCTTCCGCTCGCACTACCGGCATGTCGACATCCTCCTCATCGACGACATCCAGTTCCTGGCGGGCAAGGAAAGTACGCAGGAAGAGTTTTTCCATACGTTCAACGACCTCTACAACGCCAAAAAGCTGATCGTCCTCAGCTCCGACCGGCCGCCCAGAGAGCTCGGCGACATCGACGAGCGCATCCGCAGCCGGTTCGCCTGGGGGTTCGTTTCCGACATCAAGCCGCCGGATTACGAGACGAGGATCGCCATCCTCAAGAAGAAAGCCGAGCAGCGGCGCATCCCTGTGAATGACGACGTGATCAACTTCCTCGCCGAGACGATGCCAAGCAATATCCGCGAGCTGGAAGGCGCGCTCAACCGCGTGATCGCCAGCTCCAGCTTCTCGCAGATGCCGATCACGATCGAGAACACCCGCGAGTGGCTGAAGGACGTGATCGACGTCAGCCACCACGGCGCACTTTCGTCGCAGCGGATCATCGAGCTGGTCAGCGCCGAGTTCAACTACACCGCGCAGGACATCTGCGGCAGAGGCCGCACTTCCGAAGTGGCGCTCGCCCGTCAGACAGCCATGTACCTGTGCCGTAAGCACACTGAACTGAGCTATGCAAAGATCGCCAAGGATTTCGGCAAGAAGGACCACACGACGGTGATTCACGCTTATAACTGCATCTCAGTGCGCATCAACGAAGACGAACGTGTGCGCAAGATCGTGGAAAACATTGAGAAAAAGCTGTGAAAAAAAGGTGGAACGACGCTGAACAATTCTGTGGATAACACCATGCTCAGGGCGTTTTCTGCCCCGAACGGTGGAAAGTGTGGACAGAAGTCCACCACTGATCCGCTGATTTGTCCACATTAACGAACTAAGCATTTTCAGACGTTTATATCACTTATCCACAAATTACACACAGCCTATTATTACGGCTTCTGGTTTTATCAATTACCTAGTTGTTCATAACAGGGGAAAGTGAGGATTTCCACATGAAACTTGAGATCACCCAGAACGTATTCATGAAATACTGGACCATGGCCGAACGCGTTACCGGCACCAAGAGCACCATGGCCACGCTGGCCAGCATTCTCTGCGAGGCCGATGAAAACGGCGTCACGCTGAACGCCACCGACCTGAAAACGACCATCCGCATCAAGGCCGAAGGCGTGAACGTGCTCGAGCCGGGCACGGCCATCCTGCCGCTCAAGGTGGTCGGCGAGCTGTTCAAGAAGATCGCCGTCTCGCCGTTCACCGTCGAAGTCGAGGACGAAAAGGGCACGATCACGGCAGGCCGCAGCCATTATTCGTTTACCACCTACATGGTCGCCGACTTCCCGGAACTGCCGTCGCCCCGCGCTGCCGAGGAGTTCACCCGCGTTCCTGCCGGCGAGCTGGGCCGCGTCCTGGCTGAGGGCAGCATTGCCGGCGCGCCGAACGAGGACTTCCCCAAGTACCTTTCCGGCGGTCTGCTTCAGATCTCCGGCGGTGAGCTGCGCGTCGTCGCCACCGACGGACGCCGTCTTTCGCTGTCAAAAACGCTCGTCCAGAACAGCGGCGAATCGGACGAGCTGCGCGAGATGCTGCTGCCCCTCAAGTCGCTCGACGAATACAAGAGCGTCCTCGCCAGCGTGCCGCCCGATCAGGAGGTCGAAGTGCTCCAGGACGGCGCCGTGACTTATTTCAACGTGCCCGGCGTGCAGTACTCGGTGAGATGCATCGATTCCAAGTTCCCCAACTACGAGCGCATCCTCAGCAACACCAGCACCACGCAGCTCAAGGCTGAGCGCGCCAGCTTCCTCTCTGCGCTCGACCGCATCAACGTCGTCGTCAGCGATTCCAGCCGCATGGTGCTGCTTACGCTGTCGCCCGGCGCGGCCATGGGGCTGACGGGACGCGCGCCTGAGGTCGGCGAGGCGAACGAGAGCGTCGATGCTGAGATCGACGGCGAGCCGCTCAAGGTGGCCTTCAACGTCGGCTATCTGATCGCCGGCATCAAAGCGTTCCACGGCAGCGAAGTCAGCCTGTCCTTCAACGGCAGCGAAGGTCAGATGATGATCTCGCGCCCCGAGGGCGAGGACTTCATCTACATGCTCATGCCGATCAAGCTCAAGTCCGTCGAGACGGCTATGGGCGGCGCCGCGGAGGCTTAAGGAGCTTTTCATGCGGATCGCTCAGACGAGAATCCGCAATTTTCGCAATCTGGAAAACGCGCTCTGTGAATGGCACCCCGGGCTGAACGTGCTCAGCGGGCCCAACGGAGCGGGCAAGACGAACGTTCTGGAGGCTCTCCACATCATTACCGGGTGGGGAGCCTTCAGCGGCTCGCGGTGTTCTGACACAGTCCGGTGGAACAGCGAAGGCGGCGCCTCGCTGGCAGCTCAGGCCGAAGGCGAGCGCAGCGCCCTGATCGAGGCCCATATCGTCGCCCGCGCCTCGCTGCGCGTCGACGGCAAGGCGTGCCGCTGGGGCGATCTGCGCAGCTGCGTGCAGTCGCTGGCGTTCCTGCCGGCCGATATGGCGCTGATCGAAGGCTCGCCCGCGGTGCGGCGCCGTTTTCTTGACGTGCTCTGCGCGCTGGTCTTTCCGCTCTATGCGTTCAAGCTCTCCGAGTACCGCCGCATCACGCAGCACCGGCGCTACCTGCTCAGCCAGGGGCATTCGCCGCGCATCACGCAGGAGACGATGGCCGCACTGGCCGTCTGGATCTGGGAGTGCCGCACCGAAGTGACGTCCGCTCTTGAAAAATGTCTTGAAAAATGGAACGACCTTCTGCCCCGTCCTGTGGCCCTGGAATTGAAAAGGGGAGGGGCGGGCAATGCGGATGACCTGCTCGAAGATTTCCACCGTTCCTGCGCGATCCTCGCCGAACGTGAGCGGGCTTCCGGCACCCCTCTGGTCGGTCCGCACCGCGACGATCTGCTCCTCAGCTGCGAAAGCAGGACGGCTGCGGAAGTACTCAGCCGCGGACAGCGCCGCCGCGCCGCGCTTTCACTGATCATGGCGGCGGCTTCGGCCGTTCAGGAACGCTACCGTGCCGCGCCTGTGCTGCTGCTTGACGAGGTGACGAGCGAGCTCGACGCTTCGGGCCGCGACATCCTCATGAACTGCCTCGGCCGCAGCGGCTGGCAGGTGTTTGCCGCTACGGCCGAAAGTCCGCTGCCGCAGTTTGACGGCGCGGCCTGGAAACTTGACGCGGGAAAGATCGAACGGATCAGTTCATAAAAGAGCGTGAAGCGTTTGACGAATCCTGATGTTTAAAAAAACAGCGCGGACAATTTTACGCGCTGCGAACGTTTATTCCTTTTTTGCAAGGAGGTACCCTTATGAAAAAAATTCTGCTTGCCGCTGCGGCGGCTTTCGCTCTGAGCGCAGCATCCTATGCCGCCGAGACGATCGACGGCGTCTGGGGCGTGAATTTCGGCGCGTCGGTGGCTGACGCCAACGCGGTCATGACCGGACAGAACGGCGCCCGGCTGCTGTGCGAGTACAGCTATCTGCCCGGCTATCACGAGGCTTTTTACGCGGTGGACTTTTTCGGCCGCCAGGGCCATCTGCTGCTGCGCTTTTCCAAAAAAGGTCTGTTCCTTGCCCGCTTTGCCTTTGCCCGCAAGGGCGACCTTGAGCGCGCGAAGAAGGCCGCCGCTTCGCGAAATCAGAACAGCGAGAAGAAATACGCTGCCTTCACCGGACATTACAACGAGCTCAGCGCGATGCTGACGAGCAAGTACGGCGCCCCCACCGAAGAGCTTGAAGAAAGCGGCGTCGTCAGCGGTGTGCGCTGGAGCGAAGGCGTTTTCAGCCGTCAGTCGATCACGCTGTACGAAAACCGCTCGCTCACACAGAGCGACACCGTGCTCAGCTACGAGGACTCGGGCCGCAAATAGGCCGGTGGCCGCAGTGCAGATCTTTCCCGAAAGCCGCTTTGACGTGATCGTCGTCGGCGGCGGCCATGCCGGCTGCGAGGCGGCGTTCGCCGCCGCGAAGATGGGCGCGAAAACGCTGATGATCGTGCAGGACGTCGATCACGCTGCCTACATGCCGTGCAATCCGTCCATCGGCGGCCCCGCCAAGGGCACCCTCGTGCGCGAAGTCTCCGCCCTCGGCGGCGTGCAGGCGCGCGCGGCTGATGCTTCGGCGATGATGATGCGGTGGCTCAACACCTCCAAAGGCCCCGCCGTCC